>JAQUQS010000007.1:0-106852 GCA_028715965.1 Candidatus Omnitrophota bacterium
TCCATATATATATATGCCGCTAGAAAGATCTTAGTGCGGAGAGGTGGCCGAGCGGTCGAAGGCGCATGTTTGGAGAACATGTGATCAGCAATGGTCCCAGGGTTCGAATCCCTGCCTCTCCGCCATTCTACTTCACCGTGATGCTTTCGCTCACGGTTTCGTAGGAATAGGCTGATTGGATATATTAAGCTAAGGAGAGAACAGTTCCTTCTCCGCCATTATAAAACAAGACCATGCGTAGCATGGGGTTGTTTTATACGGCAAGAACAGGATGAGGCGGCACCTACAGTTTAATACACCTGCCGAATCTGGTTCTTTGCCGGGAGGCAAAGGTTCATGCCGAGAGAGCGTATAGCGAGCCGAACTGGTGTAGGCTCGGTAGCTTGAGCGGCCCTGCCTCTCCGCCATTCTACTTCACCGTGATGCTTTCGCTCACGGTTTCGTAGGAATAGGCTGATTGGATATATTAAGCTAAGGAGAGAACAGTTCCTTCTCCGCCATTATAAAACAAGACCATGCGGAGCATGGGGTCGTCTTATGCGGCGAATTCTGTAAGAGGCGCGTACGCTCTTACCTTTTCCATGTATTTTATCCATTACCTTAAGGTCCAAAAATGGCATTCACTCTGGAACAAGTCGTCCCCTGGGGGCGGTCATTCGAGGAATATGCTGGGATGTTCTCTCTTTCCCCGAAAGAATTGGGCTTGAACATCATAAGCTGTGGGGATGGCCCCGCCAGTTTTAATTATGGCATGAAAGAACGCGGGCACAAGGTCATTTCCTGTGACCCGATCTACGCGTTCAGCGCCGGACAGATACGTTCCAGGATCAAGAGAACATATGCCTCGGTCATGGAACAATTGAAAGGCAACGAAGAGGCCTATGTGTGGACTACCTTCAAGAACCCGGAAGAAGTCGGCCGAGTAAGAATGAAGGCGATGAACGCGTTCCTTGAAGATTACCCCCACGGCAAAAAAGAAGGCCGATACCTTGCCGAATGCTTGCCCCACATATCGTTCAACAACGACCGGTTCGACCTGGCCCTATGTTCGCACTTATTGTTCCTGTACTCAAAGCATTTATCCCTGGACTTCCACATTGCGTCGATCACGGAAATGCTTCGGGTATCAAAAGAAGTACGGATATTCCCCCTGCTCGAATTAAGCGGTGGAAAAAGCCCCTACCTTAAGGATGTCATCTCGGAATTCAGGGGTAAAGGCCATGAAGTCGCCACACCCAAGGTGAACTATGAGTTCCAGCGCGGCGGCGACATGATGTTGAGGATCAGCAGGTGATCATATTAATGTGTGGCCTCATGTCATAATATCCGGATAAAGCTGACAAGGGCCGTCCCGGACCTTTCTATAAATTCCTCTTCCCTATTAAAATATTTTAATATAGAATATGCGCATATGGCCCGTACAAAGACGACAACCACACAAAAGCGTAATACAAAGAAGATACTTTTCGTTTCTTCGGAAGCTGTCCCCTTCGTTAAGACCGGCGGACTGGCTGACGTTTCCGGCGCCCTCCCTAAAGCCCTCGCGAAAGAAGGCCACGATATCCGACTGGTACTCCCACGCTACTGGTCCATTGACGTAGCAAGGCCGGGATTTGAAAAGATACTGTCCCCCATGGGGGTGCGCCTGGGCGACCGTACGGCATGGTGCGAAGTGTTCGAGACAAAAATGGACGGCGTGACCATATATTTCATCGAGCACCAGAACTTTTTCGGCAGGTCGGGTCTCTACGATGACGGCAGGTGGGAATACCCCGATAATGCCGAAAGGTTCGGGTTCTTTTCCAAAGCATGCCTGCAATTATGCCGGGACCTCGGATTCCAACCGGACATTATACATTGTAACGACTGGCAGACGTCACTTATACCGGCCTATCTTAAAATATGGTACTTGAACGACCCCTTCTTCTCGAGAACGGCTTCGGTCCTTTCCATACACAACATCGGCTACCAGGGGGTCTTCCCGTCCGGTTGTTATGAATTCCTGGGCCTGGGCAAAGAGAATTTCACCGAGCCTAAGCTGGAAAGTCACGGCCGCGTACATTTCATGAAAGGCGGCATCTTCTACGCCGACGCTATAAGCACTGTCAGCCCTTCTTACGCCGAAGAGATACTCACCCCGGAAGGAGGTATGGGCCTCACCCCCTACCTGGAAAGAAGACGCGATGATGTTCTCGGAGTCCTCAACGGGGCGGATTACGACCACTGGGACCCGGGCAAAGACACGTTCATACCTTCAAGATATTCGGCCTCTTCCCTTTCCGGTAAGCAGAAATGTAAAGAGGCCCTGCAAAAAGAAATGCTTCTGGCCGCGGACCCGTCAATACCCGTGATCGGCGTGATCTCCCGGCTGGTGGCCCAGAAAGGGTTCCAGTTACTCGTTCCGGTGATAGAATCGATCGTAAGGGATATGCGTGTACAGTTCGCCATACTTGGAGCGGGAGAAAAATGGATGGAGGATTTCTTCGGAGGGCTTCCCGCGAAATACCCCGGGAAGATCGGGGCTTGGATAGGTTATAGCGACCCCAAAGCGCACCTTATCGAAGCCGGTTCCGATTTTTTCCTTATGCCATCCCTGTATGAACCGTGTGGGCTGAACCAGATATATAGCATGCGTTACGGCACTCTCCCTATAGTCAGGGAAATAGGCGGGCTTAAAGATACCGTGCGCCAATATGACGAATCTGCCGGAACAGGGACCGGTTTCCGTTTTACCGACCCGGATCCCATGGCCTTGTATTACGCCATAGGCTGGGCAATAAGTACCTTCTATGACAGGCCTCGCCATATCGAGAATATGATAAAAGAAGCGATGCGTGCTGATTTTTCCTGGAAGGAATCCGCCATACACTATCTCACTCTTTACGAAAAAGCCATTGCGAGACGCGCGTCCTGGAAATAAGACCTTATCCTATAAGAGATTTTATCGTATTGATGAGCTTTTCCGCGCCTTCCGCTTTATCAACAAAAGCGTCGGCCTCTTTCGCGAAAACAGAATTCTTGTATGAGGAATACCCCGTATAGATAATAAGCTTGGTCGCCGGAGCTACGGACCTGACGGTATTGAAAACACTCAGGCCACTTTTATCGGGCATGAAAAGATCCAGCAGAATAGCGTCCGTATCCTGGTTCTGTTGCAGGAAAGAGATCAAGGAATATCCCTCATGCACTATGTGTATCTCGTATCCCTCGCGCTCCAGTATATCCTTAAGCACTTCACACAGGGACGGGCTATCCTCAGCTATTACTATCTTCTTTTTCTCCTCCATGTCCTCCGTCCTTTCTCCTATATTTCCTGTTTTGTCGGGAGCACTATCCTGAAAGTGGCGCCTTTCCCGATCGAGCTCTCCAGCTCTATTTTGCCGTTCTGGTTCTCTATCATCATCTTCGCCAGCGGCAGTCCCAGACCCGTCCCCTTAGGTTTGGAACTGTACAGGGGCTCGAATATCAGGTCCCATTTGTCCTTAGGGATCCCCGGACCCGAATCTTTCACCTCTATGTAGACAAGATCCCCTTTCTCGTAAGCGCGGAAAGTAAGCGTCCCATTACCCTGCATGGCCATTACGGCATTGTTGGCTATGTTTATGAGCGCGTGCATCACCTGGCTTATATCCACGAATATCTCCGGGGCCCCCTTGCAGTCCTTCCTGACCTTTACCAGTTTTGGAAGATCTATGGACAATATGGTCTTTTCTATAAGCTCGTTAACATCCGCCCTCTCCATCTCCGGCGCTTTCGTCTTGGCGAAACCCATGATATCGTCTATTATACTGTCTATCTCATTGATCTCTTTTTCCATGATATCAAGATATTTCTTCAGCTTCTCGTCGTCGCGCACATTGAGTCTTTTATTTATATAGTACATAGCGTTCTTTATCACGGCCATGGGATTCCTGAGCTCATGCGTGACGCTTCCCGCCAGTTTGCCCAGAAAAGCCAGCCTCTCGCTGCGATGCAGTTTACGGCTTATATCAAGCAGTTCCCCCGTTCTTTCTTTAACTTTTTCTTCCAGGTTCTCTTTTGACTCTTTAAGCTCCAAGCTCATCGTGTTAAGGTCCTCTATCATCAGGAACATCGAACGCTGCGTCTTTCTTAACTTTTCGATCTGGTCCTCGAGGTCTTCCCGGGCGTGTTCCAGCTCTATTTCTTTCTTCTTTATATATTCCTGCGTGGCTTTTTTCAGGTAATTATTCTCCTCGTTCTTGTCGTTGAGCGTAGTGGCCAGCTTCTCAAGCTGCCTGGACTTGGCCGCGAACCTGTTCTTGGACTCTATCAGGATCTTTTCCCGATTCTCATACATCTGGGAAAAAAGCCCCGTGCTGTAAGAGACTACCAGGAACGTGAAGCCTATGAACACCATATGTGTGCTCATAAGGAACCGTGGGTTATCATGGGTCATGGCCGCGGGATCGAATATGACCACGTGGGGCAATATCCCCTTGAATTCAAGGAAAAGCAACAGGACATATCCGGTCGCCATGAGCACCGTGATAAAAATGCCCCTCATCCGCCGGAGAAGTACGTTCGCGTATATCAGGTCGAGGGCAAATACCAGAAAAGCCATCCATTCCGCCCCTCCCAGATAATGTATCAGGGCCGTAGCGCACACGAGGCCTATGAAATAATAGCTGAAATGTATGTTGTCACAAGTTTCTACCGTTCTGCATATCCCGGTCCTGAATACCACGAAATATAACACGGAGGTCAGCAGCCAGAACGAGAACAAAAGAGGCACTTCGTACGGTATCGACACCGAGAACATATGATGAAGTGTGAAATACACCGCCAGCGCGAACAGGTTATACGCCATACGGATAAGGAATGACGACGACAGCATCCGAAGGTGATATTCCAGGTCCTGCTGCTGTTCAGCCAGGTCCATGGCCCTTCTTTTGAACGTTCCAAAATGATCCTGCACGTTCGCCATTATGCCTCGTTATTATCCCTTAAGATGGATATCTCTTCTTTCAGGTCCTTTATCCTTTCTTCCCTCTCCATAGACGCTTTCCAGAAGCACTCAAGTTCTTCCTGCCGTTTTTTTTCTTCTTCGCGTCCCTTCACAAGATCTGATATATCCTTGCCTACGGCCATGATTATACGATTATCCCTTATTTCCACCACACTTAGCGTCATGATGACCTCTTTATACGCGCCATCCCTGCATACCATTACGGTTTCCATTCGACTCGTCCCCTGGAAGATCAGGTCATCTTTTATCTCCTTGAACATGTCCCGCCTTGCCGGGTGGAAAATACTCACAAAAGACCTTCCAATAAGGTCCGCGGAAGAATACCCTGTCACCACTTCCGTGACCGGGTTGATCTCCTCTATGGTAAAATCCTCCAACCGTGAGATTATTACCATATCTCCTGAAAATTTAAAAAGTTTTTCGTATCTTTCCTGCGACTCTTTCATCCTGTCATACGAAAGTCTTTCCTCCGTTATATCCTCAATAAGTGCCTCGATCACATCATCATCCGTATATGGGTCCTTCAGTATATATGAGTTATGCAGAACGCATTTATCCTTGCCGGATATGGTCTTAAAGTGGTATTCGTGGTTCCGGAGCTCCCCTTTTGCCTTAAGTTGCTCCCGGATACTTCCCTCCCCGTCCACATAGACCAAAAGCTCACTTAAAGAACGGCCAATGATCTCCGCCCGCTTGGCCTTAAGGTCAAATATATTGATAAACCCAGCATTTACGTCAAGGACCACTCCGTCACGTACCCTGTAGCGATAGTAGCCCACGTTGATATGCTCGATCAGCCTCTGGAAGGTCCTTCTGGAATTGCGGTAATCCAGGTATTTTTTGAACAAAAAAAGGCCTGTTCCAAGAGTAATTATGTTAGTTATTAAAAGATAGATCATATTTACAACCCTGTTAAATTAGTAGCCAATTAAACTACTTAAGTATACATTAATTGAATATCCAAGGCAATTTGTAGCGATGCAGCACCATATCCATGACTTCTTCCCGCAACATCCCATAAGTAACTATGCGTACCAGTTAAAACTTTTTATAATTTAACAAGTTTTAATTTAAATCTTTTATTCACATAAGTTGTTTATTTTACGTACTTTTTGTTATACTAATTTACACGTCCTGGATCTTTATCTTTTTTCCTTTCAAAAAGTTGCCTTCCCTCGATGAGATGATATACTTTACTTTGGAGGTGCGAAAGGAAAAAGTTTTTAGAAGTTTGGGTCTTTTATAGCTTTTCTACCCCCTTCTAAACAAAAAATAAAAGGTGAAAGAAAAGCTAACTGTAAATCCAAAAAGCAACCCTTGAAGGGTTGCTTTTTTTTGCGTCCTCAGCTAAGATACAAGCGAAAGGACGTGTTATGCGACAAATATCCCTCATCTCAAAAAAGACACGGATCACTATAGAACTTAGCGATATCGCCGCCTCGCTTTCGCTTTACCATATGCTGCCTGTTTCCTCTCAAGCCAGCCTATGGGGCAAGGAGATATATTTTCCCATACCGAGGATCAGTGTCTCTGGGGCGGTCCTGACCGAGCAAGTTGAGATAGGCGATGTGGGCTTCTGGCCCGAAGGCAACTGCTTCTGCGTATTCTTCGGCAGGACTCCCATGAGCACTTCGGAGAGACCCGTACCCGCCTCAGGAGTGGTCCTGCTGGGTCGGGTCGACGATGGGTTGGCTTCTCTTTCGGATATCCCGGCAGGGGCCGGGGTCGAGCTTCATGCCGTTAACGTCTAGCCGTTCAGGCTTTTTTCCCGACCTCTCCGGCTTTTTTCAAGGCTACCTCGGTAAAATATGGCCCCAGGAACTCAAAAAGTACTGTCGTCCCTAGGATCGTATTAAGAAGTACCGGCGCGAAGGGCTTGAACGCGCCATTCTGTTCCACAAGAAGCGCCAATCCGACCACGATCCCTCCTTGCGGGATAAGTCCATATGCCGTGTATTTCTTTACGGAAGGTTCCGCCCCACCTATAATAGCCCCTGTCCCTGCGCCTATTATCTTACCCGCCACCCTCAATACCACGAACACTATTACTATAGGCAAAGCCGTTAAAAGCACTCCCAGCTGAAGGTTCGCCCCGGCAAGCACAAAGAACACCACAAATACGAATTCCTCGAAATAGTCCCTTATCGACATAAAAAGCCTATCAGCGTCCCGGGAAAAATTCACCGCCACCATCCCCATGGTCATGGTGGAAAGAAGGCTATCCCCCCCCAGACCTTCCGAAATACCGTAACAGGTAAAAAGCGTCCCCATTATAAGGACCACGATAACGCCCTTGTCTTCTGTTCTTCTCGAGACCAGGAGCAGGACCCCCGCGCAAATAACCCCAACAACCACCGAAACAACTATCTGGACCCCGGCCCCCATCAGGACTTCCATAAAACCCACTCCTGTGTTCCCGCCCACAAGCGCGCCGCATATGGCAACAGCTACGCTGAAATTTATTATACCGAACGCGTCGTCCAGGGCTCCGATACCCAGTATCGTCGTCATTACCGGGCCGTCGGCTTTATATTCCTCCTTTACGGCCAGGGTAGGGGTTGGATCGGTCGGAGCCCCAAGGGCCCCCGCCAGGATGGCAAGCGGGAGAAAGAACTTCGGGTCCAGCTGCATATTTGTTAACTTTCCCAAAATGGGAAGCAGCAACCACATACCAAGCATTATTATAAGAAAGGTCATTTCCGCCTCGAACACGGTCATGATTCCTATTGTCTTTCCCTGTTTCTTTATGTGCCTAAGGTCCAGGGACCCACCTATGGCGTACGTTATTATGCACAAGGCCAGGTTGCTCAGCACGGGTGAATGCGCGATAAGACGCGCTGGCAATATCCCGGTTATTGACGGTTCCATGAGGATACCAGCAGCGATATACCCGGTCACTTTAGGTAATTTGAAGAAATTCGCTATCCTACCGGAGACATAACCCAGAAGCAGGACTATACCGAAAAGAAAAATGACGTCTACCTTCCCAAAAACATCTGTCATCATACCGTCTCCTTCACTTGTTCTTCCGGTCCCTTAGTATTCCCGCGATCTTTTCCCTGAACTTCCCGTACCGGACCCTAAGGATGGTATCCGGGTCGCCTCCCGAAGACTTGATAAGTTCCATACATAGTATGATAAGGTCCCCGGCTTCATACATGTAATGCCCGTCTTTTTCATCATATAGGTCTTTTATCTCGGCGGCATGTTCTTCTATGAACCGGAGGAGCGCCTTGTCGTGCTGGTCCCCCGCGCCGTTCACTTCGGCGGACAAAGCCTGTATCTCGTCGAGCCCGCTCAAAGCCTGTTCGCTGAAATATTCTCCCATTCCGCCTCTATGTGATCCTTTTTATCCGGATATTTGTATTATCTTACGATACACGTCCATAAGGTCGTGTGAAGGACAATCCCAGTCGACTATCCCGGACAATGTTCTGCTGGAAGAGTTGAACGCAATGGAATAGCCGGCTATCTCGATCATGGGTATATCCCCCTCACTGTCCCCTATGGCGATCATCTCTTCCGGGATACATCCGTAACGCCTGAGGATCTTTTTTACCGTCACTCCCTTGGCCCCATGACCTATATTAATACTAACGCCACCTGTCAGCTTCCCGCGATAGACGTTCAAGCGGTTACCTATTACATGGTCGAACCCGAGTTCTTCTTTTACGCGATCGGTCATGAACTGTATACCGGTGGACACAGCGACGAGCTTGAACCCTTTTTCCCTGAGCATGGAAACGGTTCTTTTCGCGTTGCGGGAGTATTTAACGCGGGAAAATATTGACCTTACCTTTGATGCTTCCAGACCCTTCCAGTGCCCGGCGTCCAATTCGCAAAAACGTCGATAGCTTATTTTCCCCGCCAGGAACTGTTCCTGGTATTTGCGCGCGAGGGCGTCCCACAGGCCGAGCTTTTCGTGCATATATCTCCAGCTGGAGATATGCCGGGTAATGGTGCCATCTATGTCAAAAACTACCGCTTTATACTTGCCCATACCTAACGATACTCCGCCGCCAGCTGTCCGCACGCGGCGGCAATATCATCGCCTCTGGACCTGCGCACAGTAACGTTTATACGCGCCTTTCTCAATCGCTCACTTATGCTTTCCATGACCTCCGGTCCCACTCCATCCAAACCGTCTACGGCCACATTTGAGCACGTTATCAGGTTTACTCTGGCATTGGCCTGTCTTGCCGCCTCTACCAGAGCTTCCACATCCCTGTTCGAATCGTTCACTCCCTTTATTACCGTGTACTCAAACGTTATTATTCGTCCGGTCTTCTCGTAATATTCCCGGCATGTCGCCAAAAGCGAGCTAAGGGAATATTTCCTGTTGACCGGGACAAGCTCGCTCCTTTTCACGTCTATAGCGGAATGTAAAGATACGGAAAGTTCCACTTGTATGCCCAGGTTCTTGAGTTTTCGTATCCCCGGAACAACCCCGCACGTCGACACCGTTATCTTGCGGGCGCCGATACCGATCCCGTCGCGATGGTTAATGATCTTGATGGCCTTCACCAGGTTATTGTAATTATCCAGAGGCTCTCCCATCCCCATGAATACCACATTTGTTATCTTTATATTTTTCAGCTCCTGCACCGACAGGACCTGGTCGGTGATCTCTCCAGGAGTAAGGTCCCGGACGAATCCCATTTTCCCTGACGCGCAGAACGGACATCCGAACTTACACCCCACCTGCGTGGACAGACATATTGTCTTGCGGCCTTTCCCCGGGATAAGAACGGTCTCGACCCTGGCGTCATCATGTAATCGCCACAGGAATTTTTCGGTCCCGTCTTTTTTTGAACGCATGCGTTTTTCAAGGATAAGTGACCCGATAAAATATCGGTCCCGAAGTTTTTCGATCATTGACCGCGGCACGTTGGTCATCAGGGAAATATCATTTATGTTCCGGGCGTTGACCCACTGAAATATCTGGGCGGCCCTGTGCGCGGGATATCCCTCGGCCGTCAGTATAGCTGTCAGGTCATCAAGGGTGAGGTCTTTCAAGTTTTTTTTCATGTGTGTGCCATCATTCCATGTTAACTGTAAGTGTGTATTCTTTGTCGGGTTCCTGGTCTACCTCCCACGGCCTAAGCATACTGAACCTTATGTTCGTGGGTCCCGGGCCAATAGCTTTGTAAACAAAGACCTGTTCGCCCCCGACCCCGACCCGGTCGGTCTCCGACCTATTATATTCTTCCTTTACGAACTTGAGCGTTCTTCCGTCCCCGATGACACCCTCCCAAAGATATCCGGTAGTGGGATTAGAATCCAGCTTAACGGTGAATTCCGCTCCGGCGGGTACGGATATTTCCGCGTCCTTATCCAGCTTGATGCCGTATGTTCTCCCTTCTTCAGCTTGCGCGCACACAGCGACCATCATCGCCAGAATGACAAAACATATGTTCTTACCGGACATTTATTCCTCCTTTATGTTCTCCGAAGGCACATCGCCGCTGAAAAATTCGCGGGTTATGTCGATAATGCGGTGTTTGAGCCTGGTGAGAAATGCCATCTTTGATCTGGCCCCGGTATCGGGCGTCCTCCCGGCACCTGACCTGAAATCCTCCCAATCCCGGGCTTTTGATATGACCTTTTCTTTCTCGGCGACGTATCGCTGTTCAACCGTTACCAGCGTTTCTTTATCCGCAAGGTCTTTCCCCCTCCCGCGATAAACTACCACGATCAATATCCCAAGTATGAGGACCAGTATTCCCGCGGCCAGGATGTAAATATAGGACCTCCTCATATGCCTCTCCAGGATACGGTCTTGTATATTTCTGCTGCCATCATGGTATCATTCTCCCCTCGCCCATCCACATACGTATATTTTATTAGTCCGCGCGTAAATAGTCCACCTTTGTTTATCTTACGTCGGGTTAGCCTTCGTCTATCTCTTTTCTGGCGTTCTCCAGTTCCTCCAGGGCGGCTTCCAGCTCCGAATAAAGGCTCTCTTCCCGAGATCTTATCTCGTTTATCCTGCGTGGGATCTCCGCTATCTTACCGGCGTCCCCTTCCTCGGAAGCCCTTATCATCTCCCGCGTCATAAAAGCGATCTCTTTCTCGGCGCTCTCTATTCCCGATTCAAGCCCCTTCACCCGCTCTTCATAGGGCCTTATCTTCCTGGCGTTATCCGCCCGCATTTTCCTTAGTTCTTTCTTGTTCTTCTTGTCCTCTTTCCTTAAAGCCCCTCCGCCCTTGCCAGCGCACGACTCTTCGTCCCAGCCTACCTGGTCAAGGAACTCGTCATATGTCCCCGGAAAAAAAAGCACGCGCCCGGACTGGAATACTATAAGTTTGCTTGCCACACACCTGATAAAATTCTCATCGTGCGTAACAACAACAGCCGCGCCCCTGAAATTCTTAACAGCTTCAATGATAGACTGGCATGACTCTATATCCAGGTGATGCGTGGGCTCATCAAGCATAAGAAGGTTCGCCGGCATGAGCAATGTCTTCCCGAGAAGCACCCTGCTTTTTTCCCCACCGGACAGGACGCTTATCTTTTTTAAGGCGTCATCCCCCTGGAACATCATCACACCGCATATATCCCTTACATTACCCTTCATGCTGCCGGCACACGCGGTGGACAACTCTTCCTCCACGGTATTGTTCTCTCCCAGCACAGCTGTATTACCCTGCTCAAAATAGGCTTTCGCGGCGCGTGGATGTTCTTTTACGCGTCCTAGGACAGGTTCCAGCACCCCGTTCATGACCTTCATCAAGGTGGTCTTCCCCTTGCCGTTCTTGCCGATAACGCATATCTTGTCATCCTTGGCCACCTGGAATGTCAGCCCCTCAAAAAGATAAGGCGGCTCACCACTGTACGAGAACCCCAGGTCCCGGACATCAAGAACATAACGGGCAGGCAGTTCAGCTTCGCTGAAAGAGAACGACAGCCCCTTGATACCATCCAGCCTGTCCGGTATACCCATCTTATTTAACATCTTTATGCTGGATTGCACCGACCTGGCATGTCTGGCCTTGGCGCGGAAACTCGAAATGTAGCCCATCACCTGCTTTCGTTTCTTTTCCGCGTTCACACGGTTCTTTTCGTGAACAGCTTCTTCCTGCTCTATCTGCGAATAGTAGTCCGCGGTCACGCCCTTGATCTTTCGCGCCTTCTGCCGATGTATGCCGACCACATGCGTCACCACGCTGTCCATGAACCCGCGATCATGGCTGATCACGATGAACTCTCCTCGCCATTCCCTGAGAAAGGATTCAAGCCAGCGGATGGATACCACATCCAGGAAATTCGTGGGCTCGTCCAGAAGCAGCATGTCCGGCGAGGAGACCAGCACTTTGGCCAGTTCTATCCTGACCTGGTATCCCCCGGAAAATTCCGAACAGGGTCGCGACATATCCTCAAGGCCGAACCCCAGCCCGGAAAGCACTTTTTCAGCCTTCCACTTATGGTTCTCCATATCCCCGTCAAGGACCGTGCAACATTCTTCTATCACCGTAGGACAGGTGAAGCTCACTTCTTGCGGCAGATAACCTATCCTGTACCCGTTGGGCACCAGGATCTTTCCCTCATCACAAGCCTCCAGGGATGTTATCATCCTGAAAAGGGTGGACTTGCCATGCCCGTTCCTCCCCACAAGGCCGATACGCTCGCCGCGGTTCACCGCGAAACTCATATCCTCAAAAAGAAGCTGGGTCCCATATCTCTTGCTTACGCCACTCACCGTTATCATAAATGTATCTTCCGTTCTTTACCTGGCCTCTTTATCCTGGTCCAGGACCTTTTGTTTTGCCTTGATGAATTCTTGTTCCGTCAGGAACCCTCCCGAGAACAGGTCGGAAAGTTCTTTTAGCTGCCCAGAGACCGACGACCCGGGCTCCACGACGGGAACGATCTCCTCTTTTTGCGGCTCTCCGGTCTTTTTATATTGCTTTACCGTAAGATACGATATCCCATTATGACTTTCCCGGACGGTACCTATAAGTTTGACATCGGTGGGCTCACCGTTGAACTCGTCCTTCAGCAAAGCGGATTCATGAGTATCGACAACACACACGAGGTTCCGTCCCGTATCCATAAAAGCGGTACACCGCTCCCCTCCCAGGGGATAATAATCCATGAACATGACCTTTCCGCTTATTATGGCGGCGCGGTCTTCTCCGGCACGCTCGTCGGTACTATCCTGCGCCATTACCGCTGTTTGGATCCCATACCACAGAACGACCGCTACAGATGCCCCGGCCAAGAACCTTATTCTCCATACCCCTGTCATGTCCCCTCCTTTAAAGCCGCGCGGATGAGCGCATCAAGTGTATTTTACCCCCACGGAACACCTATTGCAAGCCGGCACACCGCATCCAACTTAAAGATCAAAGACATTTGGCCTGTACGTACTTTATGAGGTATAATACATTTCGTATGAAGAAATACACCATTATACTGGCTATATGCCTTTTTTCCGTTTCCGGCGCGGCAACATGTGCGGCCTCGGCATACAAAGAGGTCGTGCTCCATAAGATCGATGCCGCTGTCCGCGTTATAGGAACACCCGGGCATGTCACTCAAGTGTGGGACAGCGCTTCCGGGAAATGGCAAAAACTCTCCAAAAAGGAAAGAGTCGAATATACCCGGCTATACAACGAACAGCTCTCCCGGGAAAGAACCGTGAACGATCCATCCGGCGATAACAAGAAATTCGAGTTGTGGAAAAAGAAACAAAAAAGGACAGAGCTCCCCTTCTTCAACATATGATCCGATCAATTACTATCCTTATGCTTTTCCTTGTCCTCCCGTGCCCTTTCCAGGCACCCGTGGCCCGCGCCCAGGACACATTTGAGACCTCATCGAACGACATCAAGCTTCAGATAAAGTTCTACTCAGAGGTTAAAGATTACCTGAACGATCTTTTCAACAAATTCGGCGACGGATACCTTTCCCCTGATGCCGCCCTGACAAAGGTGACGTTCATAAAACTGGAATATATAAAAATAGCTGAACCGGTCCCGAATGAAGCTAAAGAACTTTTCGAGCGAGTAAAAACACTGCTTAACCGCGCCGAGAACTATTTCATATACTATAAGTCTCGCGGACGGGAAGACCCGGAAATAAACTACAAATTAGCCCAGGCCCAGGTGAACGTGGTCATTGAAGCGGACAGGTTATCCTACAGGTACGCCCGCTGATACTCCCTATCTGATGAACCTAAGATTGAGTGGATAGCGGTATTTCTCGCCGTTACTTGCCCGGATGGACGCCTTTATCACTTCCACCAGGCCAAAGAGCACGATAACGGCCATAAGTATGAACCCCACGAAAACGAACATAAGTATACCCGCCAGGAAGCTGTACAAAAGCAGGCTTATCTGGAAATTCAGGGATTCTCTTCCCTGGTCGTCCACAAGCTCCGATTCGTTCTTTTTCCATAGCCATATTATAAGCGGGGCCAGTATGTTCCCGAACGGTATTATGATTCCTGAGAACGTACCCAGATGACATAGCATGGCGAGATTGGTATAACTTATCCTTATCTCCGCGGCATTCACGCCCTCGGCGGACCGCACTTCGCCACCGCAATGCCCGCACTTGACAGCGTCATCTTGTATCTCCTCGGCGCATAAATGACATTTTTTCATGTTACCCTCCCGACTGATCGGTTTTCTCCTCACCATTATCCCTGGGCTTGGCGGCTACCTTACCGGCTTTCGCCTTTTTTGCGTACATGAGGTACGACACACTAACGCTTATAAGCACCAGGACCAGACATACCACAAAGCCCAGCACTTTTTGGGGGAAGGTTTTCTCCTGCTCCGGGGTGAGCGGCACCAATTCACATCCGGGCTCCTCAGCCACTGCCGCGAGAAAAGACGACAACAATATCGCTTTAAAAACTTGTATCCGTATCATGCTTCCCCCTTCGACCCATATTATATCATGCCAAACATTTAATAAGCTTGCAAATATATTCTCAACAAAATACAATGTTGGGAAAGGCATACTTTCGGCAAAAACCCCGGGGTGACGATAAATGTACGCTTATATGGGACTGACAATACCGGCGCTTATCTGTACGTCTTTTATTGTCCTGCTCGCGTGGGCCATAGGTGAAAAACTACTCGCCCTCGAACGGATACCGTCCCTGCGTGGCCTGGAAAGGGCAGTAACCGCGCAGGCGCTTGGGTTTGGGATAATATCCTCTTTGGTATTCGCGCTCGGGTTGGTAGACTGGCTTTCACGACCCGCCATTATGTTCCTTTTGCTGATACTCGTCCTGGTCAGGAAAGAGCTTTTGTCATGTTCTTTATCAGCCTGGCGCGCCGTATCAGCCTTAAAGAACGTCTTTTCGAAAGCCGGATGGGACATATCGGCTATCTTCCTGCTTTTCCTGTTATTGAGCTTTTTAGGAGCTCTTCTCCCTCCATCAGCCCTCGACGAAATACAGTATCATCTTTTCTTTCCAAAACTTTACGCGTCAACAGGCTCTATAAGCTGCGACCTTTCCGACATTTACGGTTTCTTCCCCCAACTGGCCGAAATGTTATACACGCTGGCGGTCTTGCTCTCTAATTACATCTCGGCGCACTTCCTGCATTGTTATTTCGGACTTTTGTCTTTTGCCGTAATATTTTTCACAGTATCCCGGGCGGCGAATACACGTATCGCTTTCTTGAGCGCTCTTATTTTTTACGCGATACCATCAACATCCCTTATATCCACAATAGCTTATGTCGACCTGGCCCTGTGCGCGTATATATTACTTGGGACATCCCTGTTCGCTTCCGCGCTTATTTCCGGGGACAGGGTCCGATCGGCCCTGGCGGGAATAATGTTCGGGTTCGCCTGCGGCGTGAAATATACGGCGCTTTTCAGCTTGCCGATATGCGCGATCATTCTTCTTGGCTGGATGCTCCTTCACCCGGCGGACAAAAAACGGACAGCGATCTCCGGATCCATTTTTCTAGCCTGCCTGCTCGCCGCTGGTTTCCCATGGTATCTTAGGAATATCATGCAGACAGGCAACCCTTTCTACCCCTTTTTCTCCCCCTTCTTCGGAACGGGTCCCTGGGGAGCTGAAAGGCCCTTGTTATACGACATATTGCTCAAGACCACATACGGTATGGGCGCGTCTATACGCGATATCCTCCGTCTTCCCTTCAACCTTTTCCTGTACGCCGGACCTAACAGGCCTTTCGACGGCATGTTAGGTCCGATATATCTGGTACTGCCGGTCCTTCTCCTGTTCCGGCAGCCCCGCGACAAAGAGGGCCTCGTATATCTTTCGTATTCCCTGCTTTTTCTTTTTATCTGGGCCGGTACAAGCCAGCAAATACGTCTCATGCTTCCAGCCGCGGGGGTCCTGGCTTGCGTTTTTTATCCGGCGCTGACACTATCAGCATCCGGCGGAAAACATGGCAAGACGGCTTTTTACGGCCTGATCAACCTGGCCCTGTTATACCAACTTTTATTATCGGCGTCCCTGATCTTCTCCCCGGTTGACATCGCCTATCTTTTTCGCGGCGCAAGCAGCCATTCAGTCCTCGAGGAAAAGGTCAGCAACTTTAACGCTATAGACTATATTAACCGTTCGCTTCCCGATACATCCCTGACCTGTCTTGTGAATATCGGCAATGTGCGATATTATTGCGAGAGACCCTTTGTCCAGGAAAGCGTCTTCGAGGGCTGGTCACTTTTCAAGGCCATAGACAAAGCCTCTAGTGGGGCCGATATATCGAATTGGTTCACATCCAGAGGAATAACGCATCTCCTGATCGATGAGCATGTGTCGGGCCCCAGGATAGCCGCCGAGGGCGGGCTTAAGAGCGCTGTAGCGTATAAGGATTTCCTCGAGAACTACACGCGTCCCGTATTCCGGAACGGTTCGGTAGCGGTTTACGAGCTCATACCAGGGCGTCCTCTTTCACGGGCTGCCTCATAACAATTGGTCATAAATAGTCCTCATCTCGTTCATGGCCCTGCCAAAAGCGAGAACAAGGAAATACGTTATGACCAGTATGGCGGCGGTTATCAATATCTTCTTGTTACGGCTAAGATCCGGCCTGAGCCATACCAGCGGGAGCATGATCGGGCCTATGGCGAGGAACGCTATGACCAGAGTAGGCGTCTTCAGATACCACGCCGTTTCTTTTTTCTTCTCAAGGAATTCGCCGCAATATCTGCATTTCACCGCTTCATCCTGTATCTCTTCGGCGCAATAGGGGCACTTTTTCATGGTTTTCCCTTTCTTCAAAGCAGAAAGAACGGCGCTGCCGCGAGCGCGGCCTGTCCGGCAAGTCCGGCGACGGCTCCCGCGGTCTGTACAACGGGTTTTATAACGCAGCAGCCACTAAGCATCAATGTTATGGATATCAAGGATATGTATAATATTATTTCCGCGATTTTCCGTCTGGTCATTTGTATTAAGTATACGGACAGCCTCATTTTTTACAAGCATTGCCTGTACCCGGCCTTTGTCCCGGATATCTTATTCTTTCTCCATGGTCTTTCTTTTTGATATGGAGCGGGAAAGCTCGAACCTATCCAGGAATTCTTCCTGGAACTGCTGCATATAGAGGAAGATCCCCGGGGTGACAAAAAGGGTCAGGACCTGGGCGAAAGCCAGTCCGCCTACTATGATAAGCCCCAACGGTTGCCTGGACGACCCGTCAGCGCCAAACCCAAGAGCTATGGGTATGGCCCCTATGATAGTGGATGCCCCTGTCATAAGTATAGGACGGAACCTGTCACGGCAGGCTTCGTATATAGCGTCAAAACTGTTCAGTCCTTCTTCCATCCTCTGTTTAGCGAAATCCACCATAAGTATACCGTTCTTTGACACTATACCGAGCAACATGAACATCCCGATATAAGCATACAGCGAAAGTTCGGCTCGACAGACAAGCAGAGTGGCAAGGCCACCGAAAGTAGCTACCGGCAGCGTGGTAATGACCGTAAAAGGATGTATATAGCTTTCGTACAGGATGCCCAGCACCACATACATCAAGAACACCGAGAGCAACAGCAGTACGCCCAGGCTTTTTACTGAGTCCTCGAATTCCTGTGCCTCACCCTGGAAAGTCCCCGTAACGCCCTCGGGCAGGATCCCCGCCGCCGTTCTCTGCAAAGCATCAGTGGCCGTACCTACGGGCATGCTATCGGTCAGGTTGAACGAAATGGTCGCCGAATTGAGCTGGTCAGAATGCGGGACGTTCTGCGGCCCAATGGTCTCTTCCCATTCAGCCACGCTCTCCAGCGGAACCAGCTCACCGGTCACTCCGGAACGGACATATATACGCGCAAGGTCCTCGGGCTTATCTTTGTACTCTTTATCCAGTTCAAGTATCACGTAGTATTGGTCCACATCGGTCTTGTATGTCGTCACTTTTCCGCCGGCATATGCCAAAAGCAGCGCATTCTCTATATCGGCCGCTGTAAGCCCCAAAGTGGACGCCCTATCCCTCAGGATGTTCACCTTGAGCTGCGGCATGTTGAGCTTAACATTGTTCTGTATCCCCGTAAAGCCCGGCAACTTATACATCGCGTCCTGTAACTTGCTGGCCGCGGCATGTACATCATCCGCGTCCTCTCCTTTAACAATATAAGAATACCTGCTTCCCGTTGCCGTGCTCTCTCCTCCCGTGCTTAGCTTTAACGATGGTATTGGCTGCAGGAACACCATGCCCGCCGGAAAACCCATAAGCTCATACATCAATCCCCTCGTTATTTTTTGTATGGTCGGTCTTTTGCCTTTTTTTAATATGGCTATTATCACTCCCGAGCTCTGGTCCGCGCCCGTACCGGTCCCGGTGACGGTAAGCACTTTTTCCACGAACTCATTATTCCTTAGCACGGCGTTTATCTGGTCCTGGAAACGCCTCATCTGCTCCGTGGAAGTCCCCTGCTGCATAAGGATACCACCCTGGATAGCGCCTGAGTCCCCTTCGGGCATGAATGTTTTCGGGAGCACACTGAAAAACCACATCGTCCCAACCATACAGAGTCCCCATCCGACAAGGGCGAGATGCCTGCGCAGTAAAAGCCACTTGAGCATGACCGTGTATCTGAGTATTACCGCCCCGATGTATTTGTCGATGAATTTCTGCATACTGGTCTTAGCGTCCTTCATCTCTTTGAGCATACGGGAGCACATCATTGGCGTGAGCGTGAGGGCTATTACCGTCGAGCATGTTATCGCTATTATCACGGTGAGGGCGAATTCCTTGAAATTCCTCCCCACCACTCCCCCCATGAACACCAGCGGGATGAACACTATTATCAAGGCTATACTGGTGGAGATGACCGCTCCCGTTATCTCCGACATGCTGTCTATGGACGCCCTCAGCGGCTTCTTCCCCATTTCTATATGTCTTGTCGTGTTCTCCAGTATAACTATGGCATCGTCGACCAGGAACCCCACCGACAATGTAAGTGCCATAAGCGAAAGATTGTCCAGGCTAAAATCCCTGGCGAGCATAACAGCGAACGTAACACATATGGTGAATGGGAGCACCATGCCGGGGATTATGGTATCGTTAATACGACCAAGAAAAACGAAAATAACGAGAACGACGAGGATCAGCGCTATCACGATAGTGGTCTTGACGTCGTCGATGGATTCGACTATATCCTCCGCCTTGTCGTAGAGCACGTCGACTTTCACCGAACCGGGTATCTCATCGCGAAGACCTTCAAGCGTCTGCCTGACGCTGGCGGAAAGCGCTACCGTGTTGGCCCCGGTCGCCCTGGATATAGCCACAACGGCGACACCCGACTCCATCGGGTCACCCGCCTCCCCGGAATACATTACGTTCACGTTATCGTTCTGAAGCGAATCCAGGCTCTTTCCAATGTCCTTTATACGTACGGGAGCGCCGTCCACATACTTGACGATCAGGTCGTCGTATTCTTCCGCTTTGAAAAGTTGCCCCTGCGGCTGGATGGAAAATGTGCGATCGGGACCGTTCAGGCTACCGCCGGGAATGGTCACCGTACCAGCCTTCAGCACGTTCGCGACCTCGTTTATCCCCACCTTAAAAGCCGCCATCTTGTCCGGGTTCACCTGTACCCTGATAGCGGATTTAGCCCCGTATATCAGGACCTGCGATACCCCGTCAAGCATGCTCATGCGCTTTCCTATGGTCCTATTGCCAAAATCATAAAGGTCTCCCGCGGTGAGGGTATCGGATGTGAGACTTATATATATGGTCGGCGCCTCCGAAGGATTGGTCTTCTCATATGAAGGGGGTTGAGGCAGGTCCCCTGGCAGGTTGGCTTGGGCCCTGGAGATCGCTGCCTGCACATCGGGAGCGGCCAGGTCCACGTTACGGTTAAGATCGAAGGTCAATGTTATGGTCGTCTGGCTATCCACGTTATTAGATATGATCGACTGCAGCCCCTGTATCTGCATACACTCGTTCTCCAGGGGGGAGGCTACGGTAGATGCCATCGTATCAGGGCTTGCCCCGGGATAAACAGCCGTGACCGTTATAACAGGATAATCCACAACAGGCAGATCGCTCACGGGCAGTTTAAAATATGAGACTATTCCCAGGAACAGTACAGTGACCATGCAAAGTATGGTCATTATAGGATTACGTATGAACCGTTCTGAAAATACAGCCATTCGAGTTTTTACCTCAGGAGCCCGTTATATATTATTTTTTCTTCCCTGCGGAGCCCTGCGTTCTTGGCGCCACATCCACGACCGGCATACCCGGAGAAAGACTCATCTGCCCCACCGTAACTACGGTCTCACCGCCATTAACGCCTTTTTCAACGACCACATTATCTCCCTGCTTAGCCCCCAGGGTAACCTGCCGCAGATCGGCTTTATTCCCTTGTTGCACCACGAATATATAGTATCCTTTCTTCCCTATCTGTGGCGCGGCATAAGGAACTAGGACAGACCCTTTTCGCGTCCCCAGAACAAGCCTGACATTCACGAACTGCCCGGGCCAGAGTTCCTTTCCTTCATTCTTGACCGAAGCACGCAGGGCAAAACTGCCGGTCTTGTCGTCCACTTCGTTGTCTATAAGATCAAGTGTTCCCGTAAAGGTCTTCCCCTTTATCCCTGGAGCGCTGATCTGTGCCTCCAGGGTATGGTCGGCCATTGCCGTTCTTACCATATCGAGGTATTTCTCGGAAAGAGTGAAATCCACATAAAGATCGCTCATCATCTTCACGTTGACCAGTACCGGACCGGCGTTAGCGGATACGATATTTCCCGGATCTACCATTCTTTTCCCCGCTATCCCGTCCACGGGGGACTTTATCCAACAATATTCAAGGTCTATCTTGGCGCTTTGCACCCCGGCTTTATCGAGCTCCAGTTTCGCCACGGCTGCCGCGGCTTCTGTCTGATATTGCTCGAACTCTTGCCTTGAAATAAGGTCTTTTTCGAAAAGTATCTTATTCCTTTCCCTGGTATCTACCTTGAGTTGCACATTCACGGCATCTTCCGCCATTGCGGCCTCGGCCTTGTTAAGGGCGGCTTTGTATGGAGCCGCGTCTATAACAAAAAGGAGGTCGCCTTTCTTGACCGGACTACCTTGCTCAAAAAAAACCTCCATTATCTTACCTGTCACCTGGGATTTGATGTCTATGTTCCCGGGAGAGGAAAGCGTGCCAAATGAATCCACATATATCGGCGTATCTTCCACGAACGCTTTTGCCGTCCGCACTGGACGCGGGGCGACATGCGCCTTGTGGTGCCGGGCAATACACCCTTTCACCTGGGCCGTGAGGAACATGGCTATAAGCAGCACCGCTAAAAGCCTCAATATTCCTTTATTCTCTGGAATTGACCGTACTATTTGTTCCCATACGGACCGGATCTTTTCCTTATTTATCATCGCGGCCTTCCTTATCGTTACCCGTCACTGTTAAAGCCCCTATGGCGTGGGCAAGTTCCGCCCGTGAGACAAAAAGACTTTCTCTGGAAGATATCATCCTGCTTCGAGCCTCTGAAAGCTGGCTCTGCGCCTGCAGCACATCAAGCATACTTTTAAGACCCGACGTGTAGGAATCGTAGGCTAATTCATATGATGTCTTTGAGGTCTCCAGGAAAGCTTTGCTGAAAGAATATTTTTTCTCTGCCGTCTTCAGGTCGAAATACTTCGTCCAGACCTCCGCGCTGGCGGCAAGTTCGACCTGTCTGAGCTTTTCGCGCTCAAGACCCAGCAAGGCCTTGGCCTCATTACGCTTGGAATACAGGTAGAACCCGTCAAAAACGTCCCATTCCACCGTCAAGAACGCGTTATAACTGTGGTCCCACTTGGAGTTGAACACGCTCGGGTTCTTTTCCGACCCAAAGAACTTGTGCTCTCCGGCCCCTATACTTCCACCCGTACTTAGCGTTGGCCACAGATCGGAATTCGCCGCGGCAAGGTCCTCTTTTTTCGATTCCAGGCTGGCTTTTGCGGCGATCACCGACGGTCTTTCCTTGAGGGCCCTATCAATAAGGACGGTAACATCCTCCTCGGTCACGTCAACAAGTATATCACCAGAGGGTTCGTCTATCTCGAACTCGGTATCCGGTGGGACCCCGAGAGCCTGTGTCAATGTAGCCCGAGCGGTCTTTGACAACCCCCTGGCCTCCTCGAGGGAATAAAGCGAATCCTCGTAAGTTGACTCGGCCTGAAGAACATCCAACCTGGAAACAAGACCCGCTTTTGCCCTCTGGCGCGCGGCATCAAGAGAAGCCGTGCTATCGGCCAGGTTCGCTTCAGCGGCGACCACAGATGCTTCCGCGCTGTAAAGTCCGTAGTAAGCTTTCGTGGTATCGAGAAATACATCCTGTATTGCCTGGTTAAAACTGAAATTGGCCTCAAGTAACGCCTGTTTAGCCGATGACACCCTGGCGGCTCTCCCACCCAGGTCCAGCAGGAGAAGCTGGGCCTGGCCTAAAGCCGTATAGTCCGCCTGGTTAGCGTCCCCGACAGAATTATTTGTCACTTTTTTATTGAACGCCGTTTGGGCGGATACGGAGACCTGTGGATACCATCTGCTTTCGGCCTGTTTTATCCTCGCGTGGGCGGCTCGCGCACTCTCCCAAGCCTGCCTGGTTGACGGATTGTTCGTGAACGCTATGTCCAGAAGAGCTGCAATGTCCAGCCTGTCCCCGCCAGTGAAAACATCCCCTTTGGCCCTTAAAGATCTCCAGACCTCATCTTTTGCCAGTTTTTTCTCCGCCCACTTGGACGGGGTCCAACTTTGGGACGGGTCTGTTGGCTGGGAAACAGTACTGCAACCGGAACACACTATTACCAGCAGCATAAGACAGTGAAAAAAGGAGTTCCTTTTATTCATATCTTTCATATTGGCAATATTATAGCGTGTTAACGTCTCTCCTACAACATATTTAAAGACATCCCGACAGGTAATATCCTATTACATCTATATGTTTGTCAAAAACCCCTTATTTTGCTAGAATATCTACCGCTATAACAATGTCCGGGGTCATCCTCGGTCGGATGAGTCCTGGTATTTATATAAGAGTTATAATAAATAGCAAAGTTAGTGTGGAGGAGTGGCTGAGTGGTCTAAAGCGGCGGTCTTGAAAACCGTTGTGGGGCAACCCACCGTGGGTTCGAATCCTACCTCCTCCGCCAAATAAACTCAAAGCGGGATGATACCATGAATGGGTCATCCCGCTTTTTAGTTTATCTGTTACGCCTTTGGCGTATGATATTCGCTCACTCTGCGCGCCCAAAAACACGTTCTTGGCGCGCCTCGTTCTCTCGTATCTTGCGGAGAGGCAGGGATCCTGCGCTCCTCGCATACGCTCAGAGCTGGTTGTCCTACCTCCTCCGCCAGTTTAACAAAAAAGCCCTACTGAAAAGTAGGGTTTTTTTGTTAACCGGCACGGAAGAGGATGAGGCGGCACCTATATTCCCATTCACCTGCCGAATCTGACTGAATGCCGGAGGCATGAAGAAATGCCGTAATGGGCGTTAAGATATCCGACGAATAGGAGGATTCTAGCCCGTTACGGCCTACCTCCCATTTCCGGCGCGCCTCGTTCTCTCGTATCTTGCGGAGAGGCAGGGATCCTGTAAGCTTAACAAAGAAGCAAAGCACGGTTTCCTACCTCTTTAATAGAAGGATCTTAGCCGTGTACGGCCTATCTCCCGCATTCTTATCCCTATTTTCCAAATACTTTTTCCAAGGCTTCCAGTAATACTTTTCCCGCGTATGGCTTAGTAATGTACTCCGCCACCCCGTCGTACTTGGCTATCATTTTGTCGACATCGTCGTCAATACCTGTAAGAAATATCTTCGGGATATTGCCATAGACACCTCGCCTTCTGAACTCCTCGACGATGTCAAAGCCGGACCGGCCAGGCATATAGATATCTATTATCAGAACGTCGGGACCGAACTCTTCTATGTTCTTTTCTATTTCCATAGGCTTGCTTATAGCGCGCACATCATACCCGTTACCTTCAAGGACACGTTTTTCAATGGTAAGGAAATCAACGTTGTCATCAAGGATCAGTATGCGTTTGCTCATGACAACACCCCCTTCCCCACATACAGCATGGGGCATTTTCTTTTCAGCGAAAGAACAGCCCTGTCATACAGAACTGCCTGAAATGCGGTGTCCAAAAAGTGTCGTGTCCGAGGATGCTACAGGCGCGTTCGAGCGGCAGGCGCGTCTAGAACGAACATTAGTAATATTCATGCTCTCCGCGAATAGCTTCTTCACCGCTTATTAATGACTGGCCTGAGAAGATTGGAGTTATGTCCCTGCGGCCCATTATATCCTTGCGGCAAATATACCACGCATAGGGGGTTACGCGCGGACGCGCGTTGTATGGATGGATATGCCTCGAAGATAAACGGCCTTGCCATTATCACAAAAAAATTGATCTTTGATGGCCGTCGGATGTGCCGTGTGCGAGTTTGCCGATAGGCATGTCTGAGCAGCAGGCACATCTGCGGACAGATATCAGCTACAAACAGATATCAACGCTTGTTTATTATCGGCCTGAGAAGATTGATGATAACCCCTACTAGTATGAACGGAAAAAGGAATGGAAGAAGCCACACGAAAAGGGCTACCGCCAGGATCGCGATCGATATGAGCGCGATCCAGATGACAACGCCCTGATCCAATCTCAGGGCACGAAACATATTCTTTCCCGACCGCGGCTTCCCGCGGCCGGAGGTTTTCCTGTTGCCGGAACCATCTATAAGTTCAACTTCTACTTCCCGTCCATCGACGGTGGCTTTTAGTTTTTTCTCTTTATTCTCCATAATATATACCCTGCCCGCCTAAAAACCGGCGCCCTGGTACCAGGTTTTTATGTTATCCATGATCTCAAGTATTTTTCCGTATATCAATGTGTAAACATCACCGGTATTAGCCGCGGCGTCCGAAAGGAACCCTCGGAGCGATACGCTCTCAAAAAAAGGCGTGAAAATAGCCTCGATCACGACTATATTGGCCACGAATATCACTACAAGCGAGAAGATGAAGCCCGATTTCATGAGGTCGGGCTGCTGCAACCGGAGCGCCTCATTGGTAAGCACGAAATGGAACGCCATCGTGAACCCGACAAGGAACAGGAATACCGCGGATACACCCGGCCCACTTTTCCCCGCCATATGCATGCCCAGTGATAAAGGGCACAGCATGACCGTATAGATCGGCACGAAATATGGGCTTAACTCTATGAAAAAATTGGTCTTGGACGTAACTACCCCGCCGCCGGACGGCGTTACGTTGAACGATATGACTCGCCCGCCGCACAACCATGTCGCCAGGGCATGCACCGCTTCATGCCCCAACACGTAAACATAAACGGGCCGGAAGATAAAGATATGTATCAGTAGATACGCAAGCACTCCGCGTTCAAGTATACGGAACGTTCCGCTTAATACGCTTATACTGCTTATCGAGGTATAAAAAGCCTCGCCAACGGCGTAGGCCATTGGCAACAGCACTATGCCCGCTAAGGTCCTGAGCACTTTGCTTAACATATTATCAAGCCATCCCCGGTTCTATCTTGTCTTTCCCAAAATATGGACGTAACGCCTCGGGCACAAGTACCGAGCCGTCTTCCTGCTGGTATATCTCAAGTATCGCTACAACAAGCCGTGGAAGGGCCACACCTGAAGCGTTCAGCGTATGCACAAACCGGGGTTTCCCGGTCCTGTCATCAGGCTGGTACTTTATGTTGGCGCGGCGGGCCTGGAAGTCCGAGAATACCGAACAACTGGACACCTCGAGCCATCTGTCCGATCCCGGAGCCCAGAGTTCTATATCATAACATTTATGGGCCGCGAAGCTCATATCCCCCGTACACAGGACCAACACCCTGTAAGGCAAGTCGAGCCTGAGGAGAATATCTTCCGCGTCGGCAAGAAGCTTCTCGTGCTCTTCCATCGATGTCTCCGGCGTGGTGAACTTTACCATCTCTACCTTGTCGAACTGGTGCACGCGGATAAGCCCCTTCGTGTCCTTCCCATAGGAGCCGGCCTCCCTCCGGAAACACGGGGTATACGCCGTATAGCACAGGGGCAGGCTGGTCTCCTCCAAAACTTCCCCGGCATGAAGATTGGTCACGGGTACTTCCGCCGTAGGGATAAGGTACATGTCCTCTTCCGAGAGTTTATACATGTCCTCGGCAAGCTTAGGCAGCTGTCCCGTTCCGTACATGGAAGCCTTGTTAACGATAAAAGGCGGGGAAAATTCCGTATATCCGTGCTCTTTAGTATGGATATCCAGCATGAAGTTTATAAGCGCTCTTTCAAGCCGCGCGCCCGGTCCACGGAAAACGGGGAAACCCGCGCCTGAGATCTTGGCTCCGCGTTCAAGGTCAAAAAGACCGTTCATCTTCCCGATCTCGACATGATCCCGTGGCTTGAACCGGAAAAGAGGCTTATCTCCCACCTCTTTCACCAGTTTATTATCCTCGGAACTCTTACCTATGGGAACACTTTCATGCGGCACATTGGGTATCATGGCCAGCACCGCGGAAAATCCTTCCTCAACCTCTTTAAGCTTTTCGTCAAGCCCGGTTATCTTTTCCGTAAGCGTTTTTACCTCGGCTCTGGCCTCTTCCGCGTCCTGCCCGGCCTTTATGAGTTCCCCTATCTTCTTGGAAGAAGCGTTCTTGCGGCATTTAAGATCCTCCACCTCTTTTATATAGGTTTTACGCTCTTCGTCCAGGACGAAAAAGCGGTCCAACCTGTCGACAGGATCGTTCCTGTCCTCCAGGGCTTTACGGATAACATCCCTGTTCTCTCTTATGAATTTCGGGTCCAGCATGTTCTTTCCTTTCGATGTATCGTGTACTACACAGGCACGTCGTGATATCACCTATGTAATTATATATACTGACGCATGGAGTGGCAAGCCTTATCCTTTTATTACGCCCAGGGGCCTCATTTTAGCCACTTTCCCGGAGAGCCCGGCGGCCGTGACCACGTCTACGACATCAGAGACATCCTTATACGCTTCCGGCACCTCTTCGTGCAATGTATCCCTTCCGACATATCTTACAATAACGCCTTTTTGCTCCATTTCCCTGGCTATATGTCGACCGGCTGTGTGTTTTTTCGCGGCCGTTCTGGACATCAAGCGTCCGGCTCCGTGGCAAGTGGAATAAAATGTCTCCGAGGCTCCTTCTTTCCCAGACAGGACAAAAGAGCACCTCCCCATGTCCCCGGGGATCAGGACCGGCTGGCCTGTATCTTTATACCTGCCGGGCAGGTCCACATGCCCCGGAGGCAGGGCCCTTGTAGCGCCTTTACGATGAACGCAAAGCTCTTTCTCTCTGCCGTTATCCACATGCTTCTCTATCTTGGCGATGTTATGGGCGACATCATAGACAAGGTGCATCCCGAGCCTCTCCGCGCTGTCAGCGAACACACGTTCGAACACCTCGCGGGTGAGATGTGTAAGTATCTGCCGGTTACACCACGCGTAATTAGCCGCGCATCTCATGGCACCAAGATAATCCTCACCTTCGGTGCTCTTCACGGGAGCGCAAGCAAGCTGCCTGTCGGGCAAACGCAGGCCCGTATGGTTCGTAAGCCTGATCATTCTTTCAACATAGTCACCGCATACCTGATGTCCGAAACCGCGGCTACCCGTATGGATCATGACCGTAACAAGCCCTTTTTCCAGTCCGAATGCGCGAGCTGCGTCCGTGTCGTATATCTCCTCGACCACCTGGACCTCCAGGAAATGGTTCCCTGACCCCAGGGTACCGGGCTGGTCCTTGCCTCTTTCAAAAGCCCTCGTTGAGACTTTCGATGGGTCCGCTCCGCAAATGGCCCCGTTCTCTTCCGAATATTCCAAGTCCTCAGACCATCCATAGCCCCTTTTCACGGCCCACTTCGCGCCTTTTAAAAGTATTTCCTGTTCCCTGGCAAGATCCACCCTGATCTTACCGCTGGAACCGACTCCCGCCGGGACATACCCGAACAAAGCGTCCATAAGCTCCTTTATCCTGGGCTTGAGGTCCATGGCCGGGATAGAGGTCCTAAGGAGGCGTACTCCGCAATTTATGTCGTACCCCACCCCTCCCGGCGTCACCACTCCATCGGAAACTATATCCGTAGCGATCACGCCGCCTATGGGCAACCCGTATCCCCAGTGTATATCCGGCATCGCCATTGACGCGCGCACTATCCCGGGGAGACAAGCAGCGTTAGCCACTTGTTGAAGCGCGTTGTCGCTGACGATATCTTTCATCATCTTCTCGTCCGAGTATATGATGCCTTCCACTTTCATGCCGGGCATATATGAGGACGGGATCCGCCATCTTATCCCGTCCACGCGTTCAAGGGTTATCGTCCCATGTTTCCCCGTCATACGACCTTCCATACTTAATTCAAACATCAAAAACTATCGTAGCCTCATATCCTGACGATGTCCTTATTATTTCCAGATCATGGTAGGTAGCGGCCTTTATCTCCTTGAGGACCGCAGAAGCAGTCGCTGGATACTTTTCCCCGGCAGCTAAGGCCCTCATCCTGTTGCCATCGGTTATCTCCACGCTAAACCCGTGAAAGAAAACATTTTCTTTCACGGATCTATATAGAAGTTCATTCAGCCAGGAAATAAGCAGGCTTTCCGTATCCGGGGCATCCCTCTCGATAGGCAGGGCGAACTCCTCTCCCCGGATATCTCCCTTTCCCATCATGTCAAACATGGCAAAAGCCGCGTTCTCAAAAAGTCCCTTTAAGCTGCCGCCATATACCCTGGCCGCCAGATCCGCGGTATGCTCCACCTGTTCATATCGCTTCATCTTCATATATATATTATAAATCCCGCGAATGAGTATACAAATAGAAATATGGGGACTGGTACTGCCAAAGCTTATGCTCCCGCTGATGTGCCTGTTCGTTCAGGGGGTTTCGCGACACTTCCTCAGACATTGCGTCTTCGGTCGTCCCCGTTAAAAACGAGGGACTGGTTCAGTCTTGAAAACAGTGACCGGGATACCTTGCAGAACAAAAACGGCATTGATCAGGGTTTGCGCGCTATTATATCTTTCGAATAGATAACGATACCGTCATCGTTAGAATAGAAATCGTCGATAAGACCGACCTCGCGGAATCCCTGGCCAACATAGAACCTGCGTGCCAACAGATATTCTTTGCGTGAAGATGTTTCGACCCTGATTATTGCCCGGGGGACCTCTTTGAACATTTTTTCTTCGGCTTTCGCCAATAGCTTCTTTCCTAGTCCCGTCCCCTGGTGCGCCTTATCAACAACAAGCCAGTATATATCCCATCCGAAGTCCGTAAGCGGGGTACGGCCGAATATCAGGTATCCCACGAGTTTTCCATCTACTTCTTCGCTTATGACCCGGTAAGCGCTTTCCTTGGCGGTCAACATGTCCGAGATGATCTCTCCCAGGACAACTATCTCTTTTTCCCTGAAGACCCCTGTTTGGTGGGCCATTTTAACCATTTGTTCCGAACATGGTACAGTAGCTATCATATGCGTCTCATTTCCCGGGGACAAGCCCCGCTCCTAATATGCCCTCTATAATATCCTCGTACTTGAGCCCTTTTGAATATCCTTGACGCGCGAACCCGCTGTCAGTATTTATATCCGGGTTCGGATTAACGTCGAGAACATACAGTTTCCCATCTCGTTCCCTGAGGTCTACCCGGAAATATCCCCTGCATCCAAGAGCGTTCGCCGCCTCCCGGCTGACCTCAATGACCTTATCCCTCCATTTTCTATCGTCCGGAAGGAGTACTTCCGGCATAAGACGTTTATATTCCGGCGAATCCGCTTTCCATTTGGACGAAAAATTCAGGTACTGTCCGCGTCCCTTGGTAGTGCCGTAATCAAGCATCGATACCCCGATAACATCATAGGGGTATTCCCCTGTAAATCCGGCGTTGAACTCTATCCCGGGTATGAACTCCTCGACCATAAGCCCGGCGGGGAAGCGTTCCAATTTATCCAGGACATAGCTTGCCATCTCTTCATCGTTATAAGCCAGTGACATGCGGTCTATGCCTACGCTCGCGTCCTCGGATACCGGTTTGATGAACACCGGAAGATCCCCGGTAAAAGTCCCCAGGTCGCCAAATGTCCTGACGACCACTCCTTCGGGGACATCTATCCCGTGTTCGGCCAATATCTTTTTGGCACCCCCCTTGTCAAGACACGCCTCAAGCGCGCCAGATCCGTTACCCGTGAACGGTATCTTTTCCTCCTCCAGCATCTTCACGAACACTATCTCCTGGAAAGTATTATCGGAAAAACCTTCGAAAAGGTTGAAAACGCGATCGGGGGCATATTCCCGTATGTCCCGGACCAGTTTATATGGATCGCGTGAAAACTCCTTCTGTGTGACATCGAGATAAGATACGGCATATCCCCGCGCCTCAAGGGCTCCTTTAACCGAATTACGGCACCGCAGGGCGTCCAGAGTATCTTCTCTGGGCACTTCGTCTATTCCGGCGGATATCATTATTTTTTTTGTTTTCATGGTAACCTTACGACATCCAGGGGCAGGGGTCACACGACGATACCCGAACGTTTCACCTCGGTCATGCGCGCGCCATAACGGGCAAGGGCTTCTTCCACTATCCTTTTTATGAGCTCTCCGTAACTCCTGCCGGCCATACGGATCATTATCACAAGATCGCTGTAATGTGGGGATAGCCCCGGCAGCGGATTAACATCTATTATCCTTGGGATACCCAAGGCATCCACCCTGAGATCTATACGCGCTATATCCCTAAGAGATAACGCCTTGAAAGCCGCGGTCGCGTACTCCGCTATCTTCCTCCTCACTTCAGCGGCCACCGCGTCCTCCCCTTCATAGAGTATCTTTTTCTTCCAATCCCGCTTTTGTTCTATGGAATATATGAATCTGTCCCGGTTTTCCCGGGGAGATATCTTCATCATGCCCAGAAGCTCCGGCACGTCATTCCCGGAGACCGCGGCTGTTATCTCACTTCCCGGCATATACTCCTCGACAAGCACAGGTTGTCCATATCGCCCAAGTATCCTTGAGGCTTTTTCCACCAGTTCCACGGGCCCCGAGGCGATAGAATCGTCAAAAATGCCCCGGGAAGAGCCTTCCCATCTGGGCTTGATGACCCAGTACCCCTCCTTCTCGATAGCCTGGCTTATCCGGGATATGTCCTCCCGGTCCCCGGCGCTGAATGCGCGAGGCACAGGTACGCCAGCCTGGTGAAGGACCACATTTGTCAGGTATTTATCAAGCGTTATCCCAAGTGCGATAGGGTCCGATCCCGTGTACGGGATATCCAGGCTTTCCAGGATACACGGCACCTGGGATTCCCTGGACCTTGTGTGCCCGATACCTTCGGCGATATTGAAGACCATATCCGGCCTCTTCCTAATAAGCTCTGAGGCCAGGTCCTCCTTCTGGTCGAACAGGGTGACCTCAAAACCAAGAGCCTCTATCTCATCTTTTATCGCCAGGATAGTCTCTATCTCATCGTACTCTTCATGGAGATCGTCCGTTCTTGTCTTGTCCTTTAAGTTATAGACTATCCCGATAGAACGTATATTCATCTCTTCCCTGTTCCTTTATGCCGGGTTGTGGTATTCGAACACCTCTTTGGCGTAATTGCGCAGAAAAAGGCTTTTGTCCGTTACCGAGACTATATAATTCGGCGCTATAGGTATCTTCCCCTTACCATCGACCCCATCAACAACGAACGTCGGAAGGCACATCCCGCTTGTATGCCCTCTCATACTATCCATTATTTCCATACCCTTGAACACGGATGTCCTGAAATGCGCGGCACCTACCACGGGATCACACTGGAACAGGTAATATGGCCGTACCCGTATACTCTGGAGTTTATGGCAAAGCTCCGTCATCACACCCGGATCATCATTGATACCCTTTAAAAGGACGGATTGGTTGCTCATGGGCACACCCGTCATCTGTATCCGCCGGCACGCCTCGGTGGCCTCCCCTGTAACTTCACGCGGATGATTGAACTGCACGTTGATCCATAGTTTTGGATATTTCGAGAATACAGCACAAAGCTCAGAGTCTATCCTGTTAGGGAGCACTACCGGGGCCCTCGTCCCGATGCGAACTACCTCTATGGTGCTTATGGCTGAAACGGCCGAAAGTATATGTTCGATCTTTTCCGTAGATAAGGTCAGTGGATCCCCGCCTGAAACTATTATTTCCCTTATCTGTTCGTTCTCACGCACATAATTCAGCGCCTCGTCTATATCCTCAAGTGACGGTTCGGCCACGGCGCATCTCCATAACCTTTTGCGGGTACAATGGCGGCAGTACATGAAACATCTACCCGTCACGAGCAAAAGGGCCCTGTCGGGATACCGGTGTATAAGGTACCTCGTCGCTTCCGTCTTAACTTCTCCGAGCGGGTCCATCTTGTCATGTTCCGAGTATTTGATCTCTTCGGGCGATGGCACACACTGCATATATATAGGATCTTTAGTGTCTTCTATGTTCTTTATCAATGAAAGGTAATACTTCGGTATCCTTAAATGGAAGAGTTTCGCTACTTTTCGCAGGGTTTCTTTCCTGCCCTTAAGTAATGGGATGTTCCTGGAAAGGTCATCAATATTCTTTATCGAGTTCGCATCTTCATCCTGCCACGTACTTGTTGCGGCCTCGCATAACGTACCGGGAGGCTCGTCCATCTCCGCGGCCAGACACAAACCTGTTTCTTTTTCCATAGACTCCTCCTAAAAAAAGACCCCTCAGATCACGAAGATATGAAGGGGTTCACTTGCGCAAATTGTTATTTTGCCTATGTCCTTTGCTTAGACACGTTTTATTTATGTATTCAACTGAAGAATATACAACAAAACGGCTTATTGTCAATTGAAATCACGTTTTTTATTGCAGGGGCCGTGTCTTCCTTTACGTCTATGCCATGCCTCCCCGCGCCGGTCATGGGCCGGACGCGCACTGTAATAATATGGGCCGTAGGGTACAAGTACAGATATTTACCCGGCCATAAGCATCCTAAGTCCCCCGACAAACATGGCCACTGGCTCCCGGGTAATCTCCCTTCGGGCAAAATTTTTAAAGTGGTGAGCCGCCTCGACGCGGAGGTCTCGGCACCCGCTCGCACATTTCGTGTTCGCTTGCCTTGGTCGCTCAGGGCTACAATGCTCCTACTCGTCTCATTGTCCACGCCCTTCTCGACACTTCCTCGGCCATTACGGCCTCGGTCGGACTCGGGGCTTTACATCTAAAGCTTATTCCCACTCGTCCTCGCCTAAAACCTATAGATCCCGCCCGGCTAACACAGTGCCGGCGGATATTTATTCACCGCATATATACTCTTCCCCCTTGAACGTATAGCCGGTAAATGTTGACCGGTTCTTAAGGATGGCGTTATATTTGGAGAGGATCTCGCTCTCACTGACGCTTCCGGATGGAGCATTTCTATCCTCTTTCCCGGCAAGATCAAGCGTACCGTTCTCGAATATGGCCACGATCCCGCCTTCAGTATCGTATTCGTAAATACTCAACAGATCCTCCGGATCCCTGTCGGTAGAGGAATACGCGTACACGAAGTGTAATGCCCCATCGTCCTCACCCTCATAATACTCGAATTCAAGCGCGCGTTCCCCTTTTGAATTGGCTTCCGCATACATCGTTGAAACAAGTATCTTCCCTGCCATATCATACTCGTAAACCGCTACAAGCTCATTCGAAGCACATGAAGTCGCGGAATACGAAGAAACCCTGCTCGGCTGTATGGAATCCGCGTAATATTCGTACTTGAACGCGATCTCCCCCTTAGCGTTCGTTGCCTCAAGATGGGCTTCATCCGCCCTGGGCGCGCCCTGTGTATTCCAGGCCTGGTCGATATCCTCGTCGATGTAATGGTAATAGACCATCCCGCAAACATCTGCTTTCGGCATGGTCCGTGATTTCATGCGCTTTTCATTATCGGACGCCTCCGGGTTATAATATTCTGTGCTGCTTCCGTTCCAATCCCCGTTGTATCTTAAAAACCCCGAGAACACGGGATTATGCGGATCCGTTACGTCGATATTTTCCCATTCCCATTGCCCGTAACGTTGATATTCATCGCCTATGACACTGTAGACATGCGCTATCCCGTCATAATATTCCATTAACTCCCTGCCATATCCACGAAACTCCCAGTTCTCGTCAAGATAGTACTTTATAGAAGTATCCGGATCTTCTATATACGCTTTCATGAACCAGGATTCCGGGTAATATACTATCTCCCATGATGTTTCTTCCGGCAGAAGCTGGCCTTCCTGATCGAACGTTTCGGTCACCACAGGGTTTGATAGTACGGGTATGGAAGTATCCAGCTTATACTCAGCGGTATGATATCCTTTTCTTACGCTGACTATGTCCGTACCCTCATGGTATTCATACGTATACGCTTTCACTCCATATTTATCGCCCGCTTTCAGTATGGATACGTCTATTCTACCCTCTTCATCGTAGTGAAAATAAACATAAGCCGGATCATCAAGATCTGGCCCCCTGACCGATTCTATCTCTCCTGTATCCGGATAATACGTGTACACTGTCCCGTAAAACCAGTCTTGCAGGGCCTGGTAATCCATCGCGTCAAGCGCGTTACCCTTATCATCCCAGAAAAGAAGCCCGTCATATCCGTGGTCGGCCAGTGTATCAAGTTTATTCGTCACATACGTCGGATCTATTTCCCCGCCTATAACAGGTTTCCCTTTCAGGTAATTGGGAGAGTAAAAATACTGCATCTTATCGTTCTTGTAACCGAACAGGTTGAGGCTCGCTTTGTCATAATCGGGGCTCTCCGTATTATCACCCTGCCAGTACTTGTAACTGTCATAATAATGGAACTGATAAAGATCAAGCACGCTCAGGTCCCCGTCGGCGCAAGCGTTATCGTAACTGACCCAGTACTTCATCATCTCGGATTTTGTCAGACTGCCTACCGTGACCAGCGCTTCTGGATCTTTCTGGTGTATCATCGTCACGAATTTCCTCACGAATACCTGCATCTCTTCCATCGTTACGCCTGTTATGTCCCCCAAATGCCCTTCACATGAGATCTCCGGCTCATTGATGACATCCCACGCGTATATGGCGTCATAATTGGCCAGTTTCATGACCTCGTCGAAAAACCAGTCGAAATGAGCCAGCAAGACAGCCGTCGCGTTCTCGTCCTTTATAAGATCGACGTGCTCGTGGTCGGAAACACTTTCCACGCCATCGGCCATCCTGTAATCGAATAATGTCGGGATAAGTTTTATGTTAAGTTCTTTCGCCGTATTCAAAAGCGTCTCCATGTCCTGTATGACGAAATCGGTGAACCCCGTAAAAGACCCGTTAGCGTCGAACATCATGCCGGCCCTCATATCGGCGAACAGGAACAACCTTACATATCCGTCTTTCCACTTTTCAAGGCCCGCCCTCAGTTCCTCATATCCCGTAAGGTTCTCCCATCCGCTTCGTCCCCTCGAATACCCGCTATGCCAGCCATCGACCGACCTTACTCCGATCCCTTCCCCGTAACGTATCCATGGCAGGTTACCCATGCCTATGAATTCCTTATCTCCGGCCGCGGCTACACGCTTTTCCAAAAGAGCGCCGTCTATCCTGTATGTCCTGGTTTCCAGCAAAGTATCCGTATCGCCGTCGTACTCAAAAACGGTATAGGACCCGTCCGGGAAAGTTTTTTTAATAAGACGTCCGTGCGCCTCATACGGTTCCGATAAAGGTAATGATATCAATAGCCCCTTTACGTCATCCTGGGTAAACCCGTTTTCCGGCAAAGCGTTAGCGTTGATATACGCGATAAGCTCTCTTATGCCCAATGTCCCGGGATCCACACCGATAAGGAAATCCTTCAGATCGCTGGGCTCATCGGCATAGTAAATAAGATCACTTAAAAACTGCCCAGCCTCTTTATCCGCGTAAAAAGCTTCGTCAGCATACTCATAAGTTATCTCCGTAGCCTCCTCCGCCTTAGTGAACTCACCTGCCTTTGTAGCGCACTCGAACCTGGTGTGTACTCTTCCCGAATCATAATACGTAAAAGGATATTCGGGGCCGGCGTGATCTGGCATGCCATAGGGGAAATGCGGAATGATCTCGTAAACGCTGAAGTTATCGAGATATACCTCATATAGCGTACCGGTAGTGATCTCTTCACCTGTCTCGAGCATGTTGGTCGCGGCTTCCCAGTCGATAGCGGTCTCTATATCGAGATCGCCGTCATACACATAGATCAGTCTCCTGGTCACCTGCGTACCGCATATTACGTCTTTAATAAAGACCGTTTCACCGTTCCCGCCAAAGACAAATGATCCCCATGGACTTCCGTCCGGATCGCTTTCATAATAGCGCATGGTGAGTGAAGGTGAGCCGGAAGTCCCGAACACTTTCCTGTATACGGCGTTTTTTTGATCATCTATGACCTTGACCGGCAAGAGCACACCCTCGATATATTCCCTGACGATACCCATTTCATCTCCCCCCAGATATTGCTTTTCCCTTACCAGGGTTCCCGCGGCATCGTAGAAATATTCATACGCCTTGACCAGTCCATCGACAACAGGCTGCTCCGGATCGCTATGATCTATGCTACTGTACAGTTTTTTCCGTTTGACGAGGTCCGAGCCGGGATAATACTCGTAAACATACCCCATAGCCCCTTCACTGTCGGCGAATATCCTCGCCGAAACATCAACGCGGCCCTGTCCCGAACCAAGCCAGTCCTCGTTCATGTAATGATAGTATATGTTCCTGTTATCATCGGATCCCGTTAACGTCTTGGACCGCATCATTCCGGTATCGTTCCAATATGTTGTTGTTGCTTTCAAGTACTTGAACTCGGGATTAGCGGGGTCGATCACATTGTCAGTCGGGCTGAAAAGTTCCAGTAGAGACACGTCACCATCCAGGAAATTCACGATATAAGCGTGCTGGTCACCCGGAGAGATGACCAGGTCTTTCGGGAGATCGCCAACGGGTATGTCCTGCACAAGTTTCGTATTAGTGGACAGGTCTATTACGGACACGCTATCACCGACGCCATTCGTCACATAAGCGTATTTCCCGTCCGCCGTGATCTCGATGCCTTCGGGCCCGTCTCCCACGGGAATATCATTTGTCAGTTTTGTGCGGCTGGCAATATCTATCACCGATACCGTACCTGAATAGTTGTTCACGACGTATAAATAAGCCCCGTCCGGGGTGATCGCGCTATGACAGGGCCGGTCCCCCACGATAATATCTTCCGCGAGCTTAGTATTGGTGCTGAGATCGATCACCGACACACTGTCGCTACCTCCATTCGTCACATAGGCATATTCACCGGACGGATCGATCCTGATATGATATGGGGACGATCCTACTTCTATCGTTTTTATCTTTTGTTTCGCCTGAAGATCGACTACCGACACGGATCCGGCCAACCAATCCACCGTATAGCAATATCTGTCGTCTCCCGTCAACTCCATGGCCCAGGGGTACCTGCCCACCTGGATCGTTTCCGCCAGGACCTCGTCGTTCTCAAGATCTATTATTCCTATATAATCGTCCCTGCAACTCGTATAGTACGCATACCGCCCGTCACTGCTGATCTTTATGTCCCCGGGGTCCCGGCCGACATCAAGATCCTCTCCTACCTTTAGTTTTGTCGCCATATCGATCTTGGATATAGTGTTGGCCCCGTAATTCGTAACATACGCGAACCGTGAATCCGGCGTTATCTCAACGTAACAAGGTAAGTTCCCCATGCTGACATCCATATCGAGGTTCACATTAGTCAATATCTGCCCGCCGTGATAGGCATACGATGTTCGCGAAACGATCCTATCGGTAGCCCCGTCGTATTCGACCTCATACGCGACGGCCCCGTCGGCATCCGCCTCTTGCGCGACATATTTGTCCATCCTGCCGGAGGCCTCATTGATATAATGGTAATAGATGTTCCCGTTCTCATCGGGAGCCGAGAATGTTCTACTCTCGATAAACCCCGTATCGGAATAATATGTTACGCTTTCACCGTCTTTTTCCGTCTTTTCCAGCAATGGCTCATGGGTCGCGCCGGAAACATTCGCGTATTTATAGACCGTATATCCCGTTGGCGCATATGCCCGGGAGTATCCCTCCTTGATCAAGGCCCCGTTCTGCGAATAATACATATCCTTAATGAGTGCTCCATTTGCATCATATAATTCCACGATCCGGGGAACATCCGACCCTTCCCAGAAGGATATGACCTTTTCGACAGAACCGTCCGCGAGAAAGGTCCTGATCACCCTTCCCTGCTGATGGCCATTGTAAGGTTCATCCGAATATTCGTAACCTAAATGCCCTTTTGAGTTCGCTTTATCATAATATTTGCCGCTTATTCTTCCCGAAGGGTAATACTCTACGCGATAATTCCTTTCTCCGTTATCATCGTAATATTCGGTATCTTGTTTTTTCCCCGTATTTCCGTCATATGTGAACTTGATCCGCTGTATACCTTTGAAATTGAAATATATCTTACTTGTCTTGAGTCCCTTCTCGTTAAAAGACTCTTTTTTGATCATCTGTCCTGAATGCGCGCTATAATATGTCCTGTCTTTCACGGTACCATTATCATGGTATCTTTCGCTATAAGATGCCTTGCCCGTCGAGGTGTTATAATACGTGACCTTCCGAGGCTTGCCGTTGTCATTAAATTCTATCCGTTTACACTTTTTCCCAAAATGATCATAGCTATCCATCATGGAATAAAACCCGGTCACAAGATCATAATAAAACTCACTTGAAAGTCTTCCATTATTACCGTATTCCACTACGCGTATGCTCTTTCCATTTTCAGCGCGATAGACTATCCTGGTTCCACCTTTGCCTCTGATCCCGTATCTGGGAGACCACACGATCCTTCCCGCGTCATTATAATAATTGACCGACCGGGTTTTTGGCCCTAACTCCTGATACAAATATGTATAATAAAACCCCTGGAATAGACCGTACCAACCTGAATTGTACCTTTTAAATAGGTCAATACTATCAGCCGATCCAAGACTGGTTATCAGCATTACGCTGACTACCATTAAAGCTATTAAGAGATTATGTTTTGGATATTTTCTCATGACCGTTCTCCCGTCTATGTTATTTCCGTAAAACCACTTACAAAGTGTAAAATTTAGTACATTATTATATCACATTATCCTTCCATATCTTACTTTTTATTTTTACACTGTGCCGGTTTTATGCAGTTTTGCTTGAACTGTCTATCAGCATTGGACTTATGCTTATACGGAGCATGGGAACATGTAGACAAAAGAAGAAAAACGGACTCTATAACCAAAGCGAAATAGGTTTGCGCTTGAAAGACGATTAAAAGCAGTGTAATACTCTATTTGGAAGTGGTACTACAGATGGGGTAAGGTCACTCCTTGCCATAATATTTTTTAATTCTCTCTCTGTCCTCATTTCCCTTGTCACCTTTGAAATATACCTCAATAAACTCAATTTTATCTTCCTCTTTGAAGTAGGCGTAAATAATTCTAATCCCGCTTTTTGCTCCTCTTCCCTTCAATGCCTTACAAGCAAACCTCTTCACCTTGTATATTTCAGGATATTCAATGCCGAGATTGGAGATCCTCTCTATACCATTTACTTCCTTACCCTTCTTATGTTTCAGTTTCAATGCAACCTTAATAAATGTCTCAATATCATCGTCGAGAGTTCTAAACCTCTTTTTTAGAGCTTTTAGATCTTTTGCGTACTCAGCAAGATGAACTATTTTATTAAAAATGCTATTCGGCATATTCCCTCACCGAGTAAGGTGCCTTTCTATAGAACACGGATTCATACTCTATAATTTCACCATCCTCTGTAGATTCCCACGGAACATCACCATGTGAGTAGTCACTGATCTGCGTAGCATTCATATCAGATAACCTGCTATTCAATACATCGTCTATTGTTTCCTTTTCACGCGCGCTCAAAAGAGAAAGATCCGGCTTTCTCAAAGGTAAATACTTTTTCTGTAAATGCTGAAAATATTTGTTCTGTACTTTTACCACCTCTTCATTCTCGATCATTTCTTCTACGATTTTTATAAATTCTTTTGGCGTCGGTCCATGATGATTTTTTATATAAGTAGCACCCATGAGCTGCTCCTCATATTTCTCGTAGAAATTAAAATCCATGAAATATAAAAGCTTGTACAAGACTGTTTCTCCAATATTGGGCTTAGATCCAACTTTTTCAAGGATATATATCAACACCTCTTTGAATTTTTTCAGATTTTTCTGGGGGACACTGATCCTTATTTCTTCTTTATGTTCTGCCTTCTTCAAACTCTTCTCAAAAACAACTTCGATATCCTTTTTGATGTTCAGTAATACATCTGTAGGTATATTGAACACTTTAGCTACTTTAGTAATTTCCTCAGCACTAATCTTTCTGTCTCCTGTCTCTATCTGAGAAACGGCCACTCTATTCACTCCAAGTTTTTTAGCTAACTCTTCCTGGGACAACCCCATTCTTTCTCTTATCTTTTTAATTTTTATCCCAAGATCTTTATAAAATCTATCCATAAATTATACCCCCTTGTTATATTAAGTTTAACATATGTTGGTTTTTATGTCAATGCGTTGTTGTGTTATCTAACATACGACCGCCACACCACCCCCTTTTTGGGGTCTCGCCCGGGTGCGAGGCTAAAGGTCACACAACCTTAAGATAATATTCCCATCTGTTTCGCGTCAGACATTAGCTAACTATTATCTTACATATGGGGGAAGGAGGCCGTTATGGGGTTTATGGTCGAGAAATTAGAGGAAATAGCTAAAATGTTAACGGGTCTAATAAAAAGTACCGACACTAAGTAAGATTACTGATCAATATTCGTTAGTCGTTAGTCGACCGCATTCACGGCTACTTGCGGATCTCGACTTACAAATGCTCTGTTAAATAAAAAACCAGGGGAGTGTACCCTGGTTTTTTATTTAACTGGTGAGCCGCCCTCGACGCGGAGGTCTCGGCACCCGCTCGCACATTTCGTGTTCGCTTGCCTTGGTCGCTCAGGGCTACAATGCTCCTACTCGTCTCATTGTCCACGCCCTTCTCGACACTTCCTCGGCCATTACGGCCTCGGTCGGACTCGGGGCTTTACATCTAAAGCTTATTCCCCTTCGCCTTCGTTATCTTACCATTAAAAAAGGAGACATCCTCTCGGAATGTCTCCTTTTTTAAAGTGGTGAGCCGGCCTCGACGCGGAGGTCTCGGCGCCCGCTCGCACATTTTGTGTTCGCTTGCCTTGGTCGCTCAGGGCTACAATGCTCCTACTCGTCTCATTGTCCACGCCCTTCTCGACACTTCCTCGGCCATTACGGCCTCGGTCGGACTCGGGGCTTTACATCTAAAGCTTATTCCCCTTCGCCTTCGTTATCTTACCATTAAAAAAGGAGACATCCTCTCGGAATGTCTCCTTTTTTAAAGTGGTGAGGGGGGCGGGGGTATAGGACCAATTTATCTCTCTTCTGAGGAGCTAATTAACGGGTGTTTACTATACGGTTAAATGCCCCATTTAACGGGATTCCCTATATAGATGGCTATTCAGAGATATGTTTCGAGGTGAATATAGCTACTTCAAGATGGACTCGAACTATTATTTTGTCCAATTTGTCCGGGGTTTAAGGATCTTGTTTACGATAACTTTATATCAATAAATGTGTTAGGTTGTGTCCAAGCTGTTTAGGCGGACATGGTAGGCCTTATCTCAAATGACGTTATCATTTTGAGCATCTACAACAAACTTTTTTAGTTCTTCTAAATATTTTGTAGATAATGTCAGTATATCTTCTTTCCCTGGATAGTCAGTAAACTCAAATTTGCTTGTTTTTGTGTTCGGGTTTACTTTCTCTGCTTTTTTACTGGGTGTGAAATACTTTTTCTCTTTTTTATCAACAACCAACTTTGTGCCAATAATAGAAATCGTAAGGTTAACATCTCTAGTTATTGGGACACTCTGTTCATGTATATTAAAATTCCTTTTATCTCTGAAATACCCCATATATTGAGTATTACTTATATAGCTCTCATACCATCTTTCCTTTTGCCTTCTCCTAGCCTCTTCTAGTAGATACTGTGCAGTTGATCTTGAACTTGTCAAAAAAGCACTGAGATTAAATCTGAATTCTTCAGGCTTTTCTGAACACGCTCCCATCTGCCTTAAAAAATAAGATGCTTCCCTTATCTTTGAAATTACATGTCCCCTCATAATAATTCATCTACCCCATCTTCCTATCTGATCCATTTTCATTCAACCCCTCAAGGCTTTTATAAGAATATGCTACCGAAATGGTAACTTTAAATCCTTTTGGGATTCCCCCATATTCCCCTGCTGGTTTGGCTAAATCAAAATAGCTACCCTTTATCATCTCAGTTACTTTTCTTACAACCTGTGGGTCCCCAAGATATTTCGCTATGGCCTGCCTTATTTCTTTTGGCGGCAGTGGTTGTCTTTTATATTCAGCTTTTCCAGAAGCCATGTCAAAGTTGCCTAGTTTTTTACTTCCTTTCCAAATTTCAACATGCGGGGATGGAGTTCTTCCACAAACATGGTCATCTTTTCTAAAAGTTATTCTATATCTACCGTATTGCCTCTCCAATGGACCATTGTTCATCTGTTTTTCCTTTCACACGTATTACACAAACACAAGTTCATTATCTGCAATTTTTTGCCCCCCGTGAAAAATACTCCATCTAGCGTTTTCTCTATCTCTTCCAATAATAACGTGAAATCCATATTTATACCCATATTGTGATGTCATTACTTCTAAATTATTATAATCCTTAGCTATATTTCCAGAACTACAATTGTTCCATTTTTTAATCTCAAAACAAAGAAAATCATTGCTTCCACCTAAAATACGTCGGTGAATAATAATATCAACAAATCTACCTGTTGTAGATCCATCTGGATTCGGAATAATCTTTCCATGACGCTCCATTATTTCTATCGGCACTCCTTTCTCATCATATATTATTTCCCAAGAAGAATTAAAGTCACAATCTACATGGTAAGAATCAAATTGCAACTGCAAATAATGTGCTAACCGGAAGGTTAGGCATCGCTCGCCAACCCCTTGCCCATAATTTCGTTCAAATAAAAAAGCGTCTTCTCCATATAATCGCATTAAAGCTTCTCTTATTTGTCGTTTAATTACATTTATATTACTCATCCTTATACTCTCCGGCTTTTATGATTCTTTCAGATACAGTATCAACAAAAAAACCAAGGCTCCAACGACAACCCCGGCCCAAAACTTATCAATTTTTATTCTTTCGGCCACATTCTCAATGGCTTTATGTAATTTTTCCGGCGCCTGTTTAATATCAATTGCTTGGTGCCTATCTATCCATCCGGGTAATTCTTCGGGGCTTATGTCTATCAACAAAGGTACTATCGTTTTTTGCTGAACAAGCGCGCCGCCTAACTCTTGTTGCACTGCCTTGGAGTCGCAAGATATTTTTGACGCCAAGAAAAACACCCACTTTGCTTCCCTTAACTTTTCAAATATCACCTCTGTCCATCTTTCTCCAGGCTCTATAGATATCCCTGCCATAAATGTCTCTATTCCTGCTCGAGTCATAGCATAATGCAATTTTTCTGCCATCTCTTTATCTTCCACCGCATAACTGATAAAAGAATTAACCATCAATATCCTCCTTATTCTGAACACTATATATTGTACCACTTTACATATAATTGTTACATACTCCGCAGGGAGTCCACCTTGGGAAGTGGCCATTGTGCCCTTGATGGCTCCTCAGGATATACATCCCAGGTATAAAGACAACAACCGCCCTTATAACTCTGCGCCAGAGTCACTGCCATCTCGAGAGCATCAGGACCATCATCGTGTCTTCCCTTCGGGTATTGCTTCAACTGCTCTAGTAGGGTTATATGCCGCCTCGAAAACTGCAGGGTTCCGCTCTTTATAAGCGGCTGGAGGGCTTCTATACGCTCATATTTATGGCTAGTGTGGTTGACCCCTTCTATGCCTAGCCGTTGTTCATTAGCCTCGATCCGCTCTCGGAGATCGTCCAACATAAGAGCTTGAAACTGATTGCTCTCCACTCTAAATTTTTTATACCCTCGCAAGTCATGATACTTAACAATAACACCTATGGTTTTATCCGGATGTAGCCTGTCAATGTGCGCATCCAGTACATACATCTTCTTGGTCTTCATATCCTTGGCCACGGTAATGATCGCCGAAAAGTCCCCCTTGCGTTTACTGGTCCCCAGGCTTGGGTCACATGCACCGAAAAACAACGCATCTCCCTGGAATGAGGCCAAGAGCTCCTCCTCGTTTTCAAATTTATCATCCCAGAAATGTATATCATCCAGATTAAAAATACAGTCCTTAGGATTGACGGGCTCATTTTGCATCTCGGCATCAAAGCTGACATGTCCCTCCTGCTCACGCATAACCATGAGCTCATAATATGATCTTCTCTCCGGCCACAGTACCTCCGTGCCCTTAAGCATTTTTGATTTATAACGTTCAAAATATTGTTTGGCGGCTTCGGGGCCATATTCCCCTTTATACGACTCCCTGTTGTTGTAAATATGTGTCCATCTCTCCCATCTTTTAGGACCGTCTGACCACTTAACAACAGCTCTATATACCTGTTTCCTCCATCCCGGATAAGCATCCTGGCTCGTAAACTGGGAAAGTAACGAATGATAGTGATGTATGGTTCCTATTAGAACTATATTGGTCTCAGCGCTGCCCGCCTTAAAGACCGCGTTGGTCAAGGCACTCTGCAGCTTATCCATCACTTCGGGGTTAAGACAGGTGTCGTTATTTTCAACATCATCGGCAATAATAAGACTAGGTCTTATTTCCCGATTCCTTAATCCCCTAACCTGCTGACTTGCCCCTAAAGCCAGGATTTTAATGCCATTTTTCGTTATGATCTCCTTTCTCTGCCATTTAGCCGGAGTCGGCACTTTCCAATTTTCGCACACCTCAGGAAAATCCTCTAGCAGCCTCTCATTGTTCTCAATTTCACTTTTGATATTCTCGAGAAATGTCGCGGCCTGCTCCGAGGTGTTTGATACAATGAGAATAAATTTCTCGAGATCATAACACACACAGTAAATAACATACTGAAGCGTTAATATGGTACTCTTGGCGCTTTCCCGGGGAGCAGCGATGGCCAGCTTAGACCCTCTATTGTCTTTGAGCTTTTGAAGATCCGCTGTAAACTCTGTCTGGAATGGACCATCTTTCAACTTGTTGTAATGTGAAAAATAATAGCTCCTAAAATCGGCAAAGTTTGTAAATTTCTCCCGCCTTTTCTTTATAAGTTCCGCCTGCATTAAAATTGTTATCTTATTTTTATTTATCTTTTTCATCTTCATCCTCCTTCATTAATATAGTTAACCCTTCTTTGATATCTGCCAGCTCTTCCTTCTCATCATCGCTCATGTAACTGCTAAGCTCTTCCATTTGCTTTTGTATAGATGCTATCTCCTCTTTGAGGCCATTAGTAGCATCCCCATGGTGATATATATCCCCCACCACTTTCTGTGGTGCCATGGGCATGTACCCAAGGGTTTGAAGCTTGGCGATGGTATCAAGTTCAAGGCGAGACGCATAATATATAGCTTGGGCTCTTTCACTTACAGAGGCTCCCTGTTGACGAGACAGTTTTATAAGATATTGAACATGTGACCTGGTATTTTTAAGGAGTTCTCCAACCAACTGACATGCCAACTCCATATTGGGCACAATGGCGTTTTTTTGCCTGATCTCGTCCAAATCTCGCTTGATAGTTTTTTCACTTCTTCCAAGCAGTTTTGCCATTTGACTGTTTGAATATCCCTCGAGCTGCAGCGCCTCAACACACTCTTGCCGTTCTTCCTTAGACAAGGTAGCGGGGTTTATTTTGCCATCATGGATGTTTTGTATAATCCTCATAACAGGCTGTTCCTGTTTTTTCTGCGGTTTTTCTTTAGGCATCTTCACCACCCCCTGAATAGCGATCATACAGATCTTTAGCCACACTATCTGCCCCTGCATAGGCGATATATCGCCTAACTATGGCATCACAATATCGCGGGTCTATTTCAACTCCATAACAGCGTCTTCCAAGAGACTCTGCCGCGATTAAAGTTGATCCGGATCCAAGAAATATATCCAAAACGATATCACCTCTGACGGAACTATTCTTGATGGCTCTCTGGGCAAGAGCGACAGGCTTCTGCGTGGGATGGATGTATGATTTTGTCAAATCGCGCTTTATCTGCCATACAGTTGACTCGTTAGCGGAGCCGAACCATTTATGCGGACCGTTGCCTTCAAGCCAACCATAAAGGCAGAACTCGCTCTGCTGATTGTAGTCGCTATATCCGAGGGCAAAACTTTCCTTGACCCAGGTGATAACACAGGCTATATGGCATCCGACCCCTTGCAAGACCTTATGCATTAGACCGAACTGCTTATATCCATTCCACACATAAAAGGCGGCTCCTTCCGCCAGAGGCTTAATAGCTTCAGAAAATACACCCTTGAACCATTCATCATAGACTTCCTGATTCATAGCGTCAGCTTCTATCGGCTTCCATCTTCTTTCCCGTTTTGTTTTTGTGGGACGCAGGGTATCATCATAACCAACGTTGTATGGAGGATCAGTATGTAGCATTTCTGCGGCGGCACCATTAAGCAGCTTCTGATAAGTCCCGGGAACCAAAGCATCAGCGCAAATAAGCCTATGCTTCCCCAATTCCAAAATATCACCTGGCTTAGTGATGGGCTTTTTCTCTTCATCCATAAAGCTATCAATGTCAGGATCTTCTTCTCCTGAGATGTTGAACTTGTCATAGAGCTGGCTGATCTCCGGCAAATCGAATCCTGTCAGGCTAATATCAATATCCGGTGTCTCCTCTATCTCCTTGAGAAGACTCGCCAACATTTCTTCATCCCATTTTCCAGTGATCTTATTAAGGGCTAGGTTAAGGGTCTTTTCTTTTTCTAAAGGAAGATCGACAACAACTACTTCTACAGATTCTACCCCCATCGCGATAAGAACCTTTAACCGTTGATGCCCTCCTATAATGTTTCCTGTTCGTTTATTCCAGACAATGAGCTCCACACAACCAAACTCAGTTATACTGCGCTTGAGCTTTTCGTATTCCGGGTCTCCCGGCTTGAGGTCTTTGCGTGGGTTGTATCCGGCAGGCTTGAGCTTTTTGATCGGCACTTTTTGTATCTTCATGTTTCCCTCCTTTTGTTTCAGTTGAAATAAAAAAAGAGGAAACCTGAAAGCTTCCGCTTTTGGTCTCCTCCCGAAACAAAAAGAGAGAAAACTGAAAACTTCTCGCTTTCAAATTTCCTCTCCAACAATTTGCCCCTCCGGTTTTCTCCCCAGAGGATTGCAGAGTAAACTAACAATATATAGTATACCTAATTAACCGTATTTAATCAATCTGCTATTTTACAGTTACCTGTCCTTTATTATAAGATCCTATATATCCTTCCTCCAGCGCTCCCGGATGTTGGCTTGAGTATGCTGCAGAATTGTCCGCCTTATATGCTTCCTTAGTAGCATAGAAGCTTGCCTGTAAGAATCCATGTTTTTTACTTATTTTCCTTATAATATCTTCTGCCTTAGCCTTATCGTCCTTAATATATCCTGGGATCAATACTTCCCCCATCTTATCCTGAAGCAATCTGCCATTGACCATTAATGGGTATACGCCTAAAACCTCATGGGCAGGTAGCCCGCTATCTCCACTTACCTTAGCTTTCTTTGCTTGTGGGCTACCCTGATTCATGCGGCTAAAGATCTTAGTTCTGGACCCATCTTTTTCATGCCGATAAACTGCCTCAATATCGTGCCCCTTTAGTAGGAATAGGTATGTGGCCTTGCTTGTAGCTATCTCCTGCCTCTTTCCCATAGCCCAGTCAGGCATAGCAGTTGCACTGAAAGGTGTGCCCAGATCTTGGTGGTTCTGAAGGAACCGTATAATAACCGGATTAATGGGTTCTTCCTCTGCCAGAAGTGTATTCGCGCAAAGAATGCCCCAAAATAACGCTATAATTAACAAAAATAATGGTCTTCTCTTCATTTTTCCTCCCATTTAAGCATAATTTTGTAGACTATCATCTGTAGTGTTATCGTCTACATTATGCGATTATAGCTCTCATGGGAAGGGATATCAAGTCATATAAGTTCAGGAAAGCATTTGGAATAGCCGTGCGTAAACACAGGCACAAAATGAACTTATCTCAAGAGGATTTTGCTGATAAGGCAAATATACATAGAACCTATGTTAGCTCTATAGAACTAGGTAAGGTCGACGTAGGCATCGGTGTGGCCTATAAGATGGCGGGGGCCTTGAATATAACTTTTAGCAAACTCGCCAAAGAAGCTGAGAAGAATTTGTAACAAAATTCTTTTCCTTAATCTTATATTTCTTCATCTCCGAATGTGACATATGGATCTCCTATTACATCCAACTGGGTAAATCTTTCCTTGACATTATCAACCTTATCTTCATAGCTAGCTTCTAACTCATCAAAATGTTCCATTTTAATCTGATCATTTTGAAAAGCAGTTATATATTCCTGATTCATACCCGGATCAAATTTTAAAGGTTTTATACCCTTTATTAATCCTATGACCCCTTTATCCGTTTCGTTATTGATAAAATATATTAATAATTCCTTCCACAATAACTTTTCTTTAGAAAAATCATATTCTTTTCTCATAAATATCTTAAACGCCTTTGAATTATATCTTACTTCATAAGTATAAAGATTTTTTGCTCTAGATTCGCTATAAATTATCTGATATAAGGCTTCCACTATCCTGCCAATAATCTTACCAATAAATTTTTTATATCTTTTGTCATTCGTTCGAATTTCCTCTTCAATATTTAAATATTTACGAAGAAAATCAAGCAATGCAGTTTTCTCTTTGGAAATATTCTGTATCTTATTCAAACAATATCTATCGTATCTGATTGTTTTATAAAAATTAGTTGTCATTTGCAGAAACGCATTATGAATATTTTCTAATTTCAAAGATTTTATTTTTTCCAACCTTTGCAACAGCTCTAAATGGCTATGTGTTATTAATCCTTTTTCGAATAATTCTTGTTCAAGATCATCATTGTATTCAAGTAAAATTATTGCTATTTTTTGCAGTCTTTCTACTCCACAAGAAATATTATATAAAAAATCAAAAATTGCTCCTTCAGCTTCGAAATCCTTAATTTCATCAAAAGCTTTTAAGCCGTTATATATAAAATTGCCCGCAATATCTAGCTCAATGCCTAAACTAAAATTTTGCCAAAATTCTTCTTTTGTCATTGATTTATTCATAATAATCCTTTTTCACTATTTACTCATTCGTTCCAGTTCTTGTTTTATAACCATCGACGCCTTGCAGTCATCCTCATTATATTCAAGTATCCTATTCAGGATACTTTCATCTTTCGTTTCACAATATTCGTTATACCACTTGATTGATAACGCCCCGGATGGGGTTTCGTCCCGCCACTTGAAACCAAGATATGTAGCGATTTCTTTTAATGAATAACTCGGTAATGGCCAGTCTGTTTTACTGTAAATGGCCTCATAATATAAATCTATAATATGAGGCTGATTGAAATATGTTTCCACTTCTTCCGGAGTTACTATGTCCGGATAAAGACCAGCTAAAGCTTTATATGTAGTTTTCTCGTGACTAGAATAGTAATAAACAGCATGAGATTTATCTTCAAAGGACTTCAGATAATCCCATAGTTCTTTAAAGGCTTGTTTCTCTCCTACTTCATCTGTACTTTTTGCAACAAATGCAACAAACCTTTCTTTGTCTCCAATCTTCTCGTAAATACCATGCAGATAAACTATACCCCTCATTGGATCATCTTCTATATCAAGATATAGCTCAGCATCAACTTCAGGAAAAGATATCGGCTCATAGAAAACAGGTTTCTGTTCATTATTTAAGACCTGTGCTCTTTTGTGAATCTGGGTTAATGTCTTATCACCAAGCTGCATGCCTTTGAGCTTATCTTTTTCTAGTTTCTTGGTGGTAAGAATGGTTTCTAGATCTATCTCTGACATTTGCTTAGTCGTCATAATTCCAAATACATCATTTAATGCATCGCGTTTACTTCGCCCCAAATAAAATAACTTTGTAAGGTCATCTTTTCCATAGCACCACTTTTTACAACTCGTATACCATATACACATCTTGCATACAGATCCTAACGCTGGTATATTTTGAACCTCGTCAGCAATTAACTTTCTTGTCTCTGCCTTTATTTCTTCATAATATTGCCAATAAGTCCTCAAGTCCTTTTTCCCCATAGGCAGGTCTAAATCATACTCTACCTCTTCTCCATGACCATCTATTATGATTCCTTTATTTTTAGAAGCATATCCAAGCTTTTGCAGAATATCAACATATAGACATAATTGAACTGCATAATGTTTCTTTAGTTTTTCTTCTCCATTTTCTGAAAAATCGCCATAGCCCCTACCTGATTTGATATCAATTGGTATATATTTGTCCCCGTCCTTTTTTAGTAGATCAGGTATACCCATCATATCCTCATATTCGATTACACCCTGATATATGAGCTCGGCGCCTTCATCCATTGCTTTTTTTGTTTTTTCAATCCTTTCCTCAAAGGTTCCGCCTGAAATATCTGTATATTTACCAATAGATTCAATTATTTCTTTCTCATGCAGAACCCCTCTATCCCAGATAAGCTGCAAGAAGGCATTTTCCTCATCTTGCTTCTCATTCTGAGGTCCATAAATATCCCGCCACACCCTGTGCGGACATTGGATATAGTTATACAATTTAGAGGCTGTTATGGTCATTTTTCTTTAACAATATGCTCAATAATTGCTTCTATCTCACCATCTGAGACTTCTTTCCATTCATCGGGAGACATCTCATTATAAACATCCTTATTCCCTTTTATCTTTATATTCTTTTTAGTCTCTTTGTTGATTTTCTTTAGATGATTTATTACGTCTTTGTTGTTTGGAAATATATCCTGTTCAATGTCTTGATCAGACAAACCATAAGCTCTTCTGATAGCTTTAGGATGATAGTAATTTTCAATACACTGTTTTTTAAGAATGCAGCATTTAGCGTTTTTATTCTTTTCAAATTCAGTTTTCAAAGCTTCGTTATTTTTGATCAACTTCACTAGTGACTTTTGTTTGTCTTCCGAACACTCAGATTCATCAAAAACATTACCATCTAACAACAAAACTAATGCCCTTCTTGACTTTGAAAAGTAATGAATATCTATAAAATTGGCTAAAGTATTCCCTCCACCAAAGAGAAACAAATATTTGTTTCTCTTTTCGTCATCGTCAAAATCAATACCTTTCAACTTTTGAGCAGCTATTTTTAAAAAATCGATATCATCTTTTCCTTCCACGAAAATGATTTTTTCAAAGCTATCTCTAAGATTATAGGATGGTTTGATCCCCAGTTCTTCAATTATCTCCTCTACTAAATCAACACCCTGTTCATAAATAGACTGAATGTTATGTCTGCATAAAATAATATTTGTTTTTTTAGTGGTTCCAGCGAAAACTGGAGAATGCGTTGTAACCAGAATTTGATTATTGCTTGAAATCTCTGATAAAGAATCTAATAAATCAACCTGTGCTGAGGGATGCAAAAATGTTTCTGGCTCTTCTATTGCATAAATAACATCTTCACTTTTCTTTTTCTCTGCCAAATACCGAAAACGTCCAACCATAAACAATCTTCGATACCCTGCCCCTTTATTTTCCATCGGCAAAGCCTCTTTGTCTTTGCTAAATTTCAACTTAACAGTTACATCCTTGATAGCATCAACCCAGTTAAATTGTGGTTCGATTTCAACTTTTTCCAAATCTGACACATGCATCTTCATATACTTTTCTATCTCTCTAGCCTCTGTTTGCATCCTCTCAGCAACATCTTTTTCAATTCTTAGCAATTTTGATTCTTCATGATGCTGCTCTTCACGAAAATATTCTATAGTTTCTGCTTTCATGCTTGTATTAAATTTTGTGTCTGTGCTTATCGCATGATCTGATGGAAAAAACTCCATCTGAGGCAATACTCCATCAATTTTTGGATCTTCTTTCCATATAACACATTTATTATGACCATTGCTATCTAGGTATTCTTTTATATACTTAATCTTTTCAAGCTTTGAATTCCTACCCGGCACATCTGCTGGCACACTTATCTTCAGCTGTTTTATTATTCTATCTATGTCTTTATCTGCCTTATCGCTTAATTGTTGATATGCTTCCTCTTCATAATCTACAACACAAACTTCACTCCGCGTTGGTTTTTTGTCTGGTTTTTCCCAGGTTTTTCTTACAACTAGGTGTTCTCCTTCCTGCAAAATAGAAAACACTTCTTCTTCTATCCCAATATCCTTCTTCCGTGTATCCTTCAAATACTCTGCCATCTTTGCCCTCATATCTTCATCTGAAAATGTGCAGACCATCTGGATGGGCTCTTCTGCTTTCCTATTTATATTAAAGTCCTTTTCACAAACAGGATAACTTTTATTATCTAAAAATGAGGCTATTGCATTCAATACTATAGATTTTCCACTATCATTTTTCCCAACAATCGTTGTAAGATCTGAAAGCATAACCTCCTGGTCTTTAAATATTCCTCGGAAATTTTTTATTTTAATCTTTGTCAATCTCATACGTTCTCCTCGTCATCTTGATTGTCATCATTTACATACGCTTCCGGCAACTCTAATATCTCTATCTTAGGCAGACTCATACCTGCTAAGCCTTCAATATCTCCCTGCATGCCACCGATATTGAGAACAACTCGTTCTATCTGTTTTTCCCGTTTATCCCAAATCTTATTCATGGCACGCTTCTCTCTATCAAGATCCTCTTTCATGCCAACAAAAGATTCTACAATTGCCTCTACCCTGTTTCTGAATTCCGGGCCTGTAAGGTAGTTATAAACTAGTTCTTTCTTCTCAGCCTTGCCTTCTTGTAGGCTTTTTTCTACCGCCACTTTTGTCAAAATAACACGCAAGGCTAGAGCAAGACTATTTGCCGCGCCTAAGGAAGCTACCCACACTCCTTCTATTTGTCTAAAATGAGTAAGCCCTGGGGGGAGAACTTCGGAAACTATAACCGCCACATCAGCTTTAGCATCCCTTTGGTCATCTTTTAGCTTTTGAAGCCACTTATCGCTCCATGTTTTTGTCCTCTTAGTCTCCCAGAGTATTTTTCCACAAACTCTGCCAGACTGTGTTTTTACCGTTTGTATAACATCGCCGCCTTTAACGCCTTTTGATACAGGGTCTATTTCATCAAAGACAAACTCTTCTTTCAGCATATCCTCAAGTTCAAGTTCTAGGACCTCCCCCTGGTTCTGTTGAGACCCCTGTTCTGCTTTTCTCTTCAGATCGTCTATCTGCTTACGCATATCAGCAAGTTGTTTATCTTTCTCCGCATCTTTCAGGCGGTGCTCTTCTTCATAGGTCTTAAGTGTTACTTCCTTAATTTTAGAACGTTCCTCGTCAAGCTTCCTTGCCATTTCAAGTTCAGCAGCCTTTTCTCTTTCTTCGAGTTCTCGTTGTTTCTTTCGAAGTTCTAACTCCTGTTTTTGACCTTCCGCTAGCTTGTCATCTTTTTCCTGAAGCTGCGCTTTAAGATCTTCTAATTCAAGTTTTATGGACTCTTCTGCCTTCTTCTTTGCCTTATCCTCAGCCTCTTTCTTCGCTGCTTCTATCTGATCGGAAAGCTCTTTTTCCTTCTTGTTAAATTTTTCCCTTTCATCCTGAAGCTTTTTGTTAAGCTCTTGTTCCTTTACTTCAGTCTCTTTGCTGGCCTTTTCTTCAAGGTCTTTTATTTGCTTCTGATACTTCTTTGCAACCTCAACCTCTATATCATGTGATACGGCCTGTGAAAGCTCAAACTCAGCTCCACACTCCGGGCATTTAATTAATCCTTTAGACATAATATCCTCCCAAATATATTATTTTTCCTTATCTTTTTCTGCCTTTTTAGAAAGCAGCAATAACAATGCAACTATCAAATGAACCACCCATGACAACAATAATATAATTCCAATACCTATCAATATTAAAATCAATGGGAAGAGGATAGCCGCTATTAAATATGTCGTGAAAAATACGATCTTCTTACAATGCCATATAATCTTATTCTCTTTTTTAGGAAATTCTAAAATGGCGATTTTTTCAAAAAGTAATGTATTAAAATAATCTATGGGCATTACTTTATACGGTTCTCTTTCGAAACAATAAACTCCAGCCTCCTCAAATCCTGTCGCTATTAATTCTGAGCAAAAGTAGGCTTCTTCAACGTTAAACCGTCCACCCATAAACTTATTATCTAGAAGAAAATGAAACTGATGCGGCAAGAGATTAAACAGCAAAAAATATACTAACCCTCTGAAATCGTACTTTTCTCCTTTTTCATTAACACAAAAATCTATCATCTTCCCGAGGCTCTCTTGCGTAATGTTTTTTCTTCTCAAGACTAAAAGTTCAAAATTGCCACCCAAATAAGCCTCGGTGAAGTTTCGTCTTACAATACCCCCAGGAAAAGCTTCTACTACCTCGTCTTTCCCGAGATACAAAGCAGCGTGTGTCCATCCCCTTGAGGCATATCCTCTTTTGAAGAAATTTGCAACTTTGATCAATAACGACGATAGAACAACCCCTTTACCACAAGTTAAAATGACATCTCCTGGCTGAATTTTATCTTTAAGATCTGACATAATATCTCCTCACAAAACCTGTTTCTGTATCAAAAACCAATACATCATCAGATCTTGTTCTTTTAATTTTGGGTTTTTAAATTTCTTTTCAATAATATTCCAGAAATGTTTATTGTGTTTTCGCTCCTCTAAGTGAGCGATCTCATGAAAAAGAACATATTTCACAAGGTTATCCGGCAAATACCGCATTAGGGCATTGACTGTTATAATCCTATTCTGCGAACAACTTGCCCATTTTGTTTTCATGGTTTTGAAATCTAGTCTTTTAATCTCTATCTTCAAGGGCTTCAGATATTCATCAAGTGTTTTCCTTACAAAACCTTTAAAGCTGTCGATGTCTCTTTTGACTTTTAACTGTTCTCCCTCGCTTCTATCCAGAGAGGCTTCTATCTGATCATGTTTGGACATGATCCATTTCTCATGTTTCAATAAGAGTTCGGCTTCAGTCTCCTTCCAATCCTTGGGTACAATTAATTTTAAGATACCTGTCTTGAACTCAAGCCGTGGATGTTTAACTTTCCTGTACTCGGTCTGGTAAAACACAACCTTGTTATATGCTTTTATCGGTTTATCCATGCTTCACCACGTGATCAATAAGTTTCTGATAAAGCTGTTCCATCGCATCAATGCTCAGTCCATATTCTCGAACGTATTTCCTTATAAACTTCCGGATGGTTTTTTCTACATTTTTCCGTACAGTTACTTGCGTAGCCCAGTTTGGAAACTTCCTTGCTTTAAGCCCAATAATGTCATCAAGGTTATCGTACAACTCTTTGACATCGTCAATTAGGGCCTTTTGCTTGCCAAATTGTTTTTCCAAGATAAGGAGCAAATTATAAGAAATGTCATCAAATCCGATATCTCTTTGCCTCTTCTTGATGGACATCATATCGTCCCATATGGCCAAGCCCTCATTATATATTTCTTCGAAATTCTTGGCCTTTTGTTTCCATGTATCCAGAAGTTTCTCTACTCTTTCGGCTACGGTCTCGTAAATAGTATTTTTCTGCCGGTCAACAAGAACATATCTATTGAGCGTGAAGACAAGATTTGCGGCTTTTTCTTCTTTGCCTTTTGCCTTTGCATCTAGCACTTCGATGTACTTTTCATTAAACTCAATAGCAGGCAAGGCATCATCAAGCTCTTTCAACTCTGTCGTCTTGTGGATAAATTCAACTGTTTGTTTGTAGTATTGTTCGATATAGAGCTTCTCATCCTCTCCACGCGCTAAAACAATCTTGAGATAGCTAGCATATATCTGACTCAGCCATCCATACTCAAGGGCTTTCTCTGCTTTTATGGTTTCAGATCCCAGCAGCTCAAACAGCTTCCTTAATGTTTTAAATTCACTCAGGAAATGTTTACAAAGGACTTCATCGGCCGTTAGAACCTCTATCGCCTTAAGCAAAGTTTTTCTGTCTACCTTATCTTTTGGTAAGGCCTCAAAGATGCCCAGAAGCTGACTCAGTTTTTCAAAAAATTCCTTTTTTAGCTCATCAGCGCTATAAAGAACCCCTTTCACTTCTTCCTGCGTATATATCTCAAAAGCCCTATTGAAGTCTTTCAGTATTCCTATATAGTCGACAATAAGACCCGCTTCTTTTACTCCCTTATAAGGTCTATTTGTTCTTGCTATGGCCTGTAGCAATCTATGTTCTTTAAGTGGTTGATCCAAGTACATTGTCTGTAAAATAGGAGCATTAAAGCCTGTTAGGAGCATGTCTTTCACGATAAAGATCTTCGGCAAGTCCTCTTCTTTGTACTTATTTATGAGCTCTTTCTTAATATCATCTATTTCCTTACCATTATGCCTTTTAACTAATTCCGATTTATACTTCTTAATAGCATCGGAATCTTTTTTTTCTGAATAGCTCATTACTGCTTCCGAATACTCGGGAGGCAAATGCTTATCAAGCTCTCTTTTATACATAACACATGCCTCCCGGCTAACTGCCACAACAAGAGCTTTATATTTACCATTCACATTTTTCTTGAAATGTTTAGCGATATTCTCTGCCACTATCTTTATTCTTTCGGGGTTTTCAAGATAGGCTTTTACTATGCTGAGTTTCTCTTTTATGCCCTCTTCCACGCTTTCCCTGATGTCATCAGGAATCTCTTGGTATTTTTCCTTAAGAAAATTGTCTAACATCTCAGCGTTAAGATGTATTCCTTCCTTATCTGCAAGTGCAGGTTTATATGCTATCCTTACAGTAAACTCATCCTGCCAGGATTCCGTAATAAAATATTTGTCGATATATTTTTCCTCCGGGAGATAACTAAAATCCCTGTAGGTATCTATGCCTCTTTCGGGCTTACATATCGGAGTTCCTGTAAACGCAAAGAAGAAAGTCGTATCCTCACCGAGCAAGCTCTTCATCTGCGCAGCCATGCCACCGGACTGCGATCTATGCCCTTCATCTATGAAAGCTACAACATTCCCCCGTGTTTTAAGCGTTTCTTGTTTCTCTGACAACTCAGCAAGATACTTGTCAAGTTCTGCCAATTCTTCCGGCCTGAATTTATGGACAAGCGTTATAAACAAACCTCTTCTGCCTTTATAGCCATCATGCGAAACTATTTTTTTGAGCTCATCAATGGAACTGATTACTTCCGGCTTTGTGATATCAAGGGCATTGAATTCGTCACTAAGCTGCTCTTCGAGCTCTTTTCTATCAACAATAAAGAATATCGTTGGGTTTTCTAAGACTGGGTTGTGGTACAGCTTATATGCAGCAAATATCATCTCCAGCGTCTTACCCGACCCTTGCCAATGCCATATAAGCCCCCTTCGCTTTTCGTCTTTGCTTGAAATGAAGGCCTTAACCCTTTCCTCTATTTTGTTAACTGCTCTAAACTGCATATACCTGGTAATGACTTTGGTCGCATTTCCGAACTCGATACGATAGAAAATAAAATTTCGGATAATATCAAGTAAGTTCTGGCAAGAAAGCATGCCTACGGTCGCGTCTATCGAATCTAAACCTTCCTCTTTCCATTCACCAACCTTTAATTGCCTAATATCATCCTGCCATGGCACTATTGGAAAATATCGCGCTACTTCAGCGGCAGCCACCCCTATCTGAGCATATTTATATAATTCAGGCACAGCATTCTCATAATCTTTTACATCTTTAAAGGCATTAGTCCAGTCCTCGGAAAATGAAGTTGGATTCTTGCATTCAATATTAACAAGCGGAATACCATTAACATAAAGCACTATGTCCATGATCTTGTGTTCTTCCCCATTTATATAGTGGATCTGCCTGGTCACGATAAACTCATTGTTCTTGATGTTGTCGTAATCAAAGAGCTGAATTCGCTCGAGGGTTCTCTCCCTTTCAAGTTTTATCGAAACTCCATTCTTAAGGTAGTTCAATATTTCTTTGATACCATCCTGAGTGGCTCCTTTAAACTTAAGGGCCTTAACTACGCTGTTAAGGTCCTCATTGGTTAAACTAGCCTTATTAATTTCCTTAATTTTACGCATGAGGTTTCTTAATAAAAGTGGTTCTTCAAAACTATCCCTCTCCAGATCATCAGCAGAAATAAATGTCCACCCTGCATCAGGGCCAATTAATTGTTCTATAATATACTTCTCTAAAGTTTCTTTTTCGTTAAACCTGGCCATATTAATCACCTTTTATTCTTTTCTTTCCCGTTAAAAGATCGTTCATAAGTCCTTGCTTTATTCTCTTCAGTTTGTCTCTTCTATCTTTTTCTAAATTCATTTTCTGTTCTACAAGCCTTATTTGATCTGCAACTTTATTTTGATAATCAATATCAACTTGTGGAACATTGAACTTTTCTAACATAGTTTTTGATAGCTCTTTAAAGGTGCTTTGTCCCGCTCTATTTTCGAGCGCATATCTTTTAGAACTCAGATAATAGGAATAAAATAAAGGATTAACCTCTTCCTCTTTTCTTGGCAATAACCCTTTGCATCCTTGATTAAAAGTACTTTCAATTTGAAGCAGTGCGACATAACCAACCGGAGCCCTTGTGGACATTACTATTGAATTTGCTGGCATAATATTTAGATTGGCATCCTTCACGGCTTTATCAGATACCTTTCTCTTGCTTTCTCCCACATAGACATCTCCCTCAAGCTGGCCAAGATCGGCAGGAGTCAACCAGTTTACTTTTCCATCTTTCCAGTACTTTTTATTTTTTGTTGATGGCGTACTTCCGCTTTTAACTTCAAAGATATTGATGAGTGGGACAAATTTAAGCTTCTCATTTTTCAAAAAATATTTATTCACTAACCCTTGTTTTATATGTTCCAACTCCTGAACAATCATATCTGTTTTTTCAATTACCAAATCAAGAATTGTTAAAATTTTTGATATTTCCTCTTGTTCTTTCAGTGGAGGCATTATGATATGTAGCTTATTCATATCTCTTTGGAAAATATGCGGGATCTGCCCCCCTGACACTTTTTGGCGTAATAGTCTTTTAAAGAAAGGACCTTGAAAAAAATAGAATAAGTACTTTGGCAAAAGATCTTCTTTTTCACTCCTTATTAGCATCATTGTGCTATTTATTGTCGCCTGTTCCGGCAAGTTATCAATAAAGGCAAGCTGCCCAATGGTCCCGTCCTTAGACATAATAATGTCTTCTTTTTTTAATTGTATTTCAGGAGATTCATCATAACGCTGCTTTGATATATGATCACATTCTCGCCAAAGCACTTTCCCGTTATTTAGATGTTTATTTGCAACAAGACTAGGCCCTTTTTTGGTATATTCCGAAGCCTTTAGGCCTCGCCATCCTATCCTTCCTTTAATATAGGCATAGTTTTCAAGAATATCTATTTTCCATTCTCCGGGTAATCTAAGGCTCTTCATTGGCTTCCTTTATTTGATGTTATTAATAACTGTCTCTATATCTTCTTCAAGAGCATCTATTTCGGATTTTAATTTTTTATATTTCCCCCACTCTTCCTTAATATCTATTTCTTCGATTTCATCCTCTGGAAAAACATACAAAGAAACATTTAGGTTATACTCATTTTCTTTTATTTCAACGAGTTCAACACTTCTAGCAAACCCATCCTTTTCTTTGAAATCTTTATAAGCTTCAGCGATATTCCCAATATGTTCTTTTCCCAAAATTTTAAGCTTTCGTACATCCGGATGCTGTCCGTACTCATTTGTTGCATTAATAAAAAGTACTTTTCCCTTGCGTTCCTTGGATTTCTTTTTATTAAGTATCATTATCGCCCCTGGTGCCCCTGTGTTGTAGAAAAGCTTTTCTGGAAGAAGCATTACACACTCTATTAGATCTTCATCAACAATCTTTGTTCGTATTATCTTTTCAGCTCCTCCACGGAACAAACACCCGTTATCTATTACAACTCCCACCTTTCCTTTTGATGATGCAAGCATATGTTGTATCCATATCCAGTCAGCCGATTGCTTCGTTGCAAACCCATATGTGAAGCGCTTCTTCCAAAAATCACCTTTCTTTATAACGTTCTCATCATATCCATCCTGATTCCAGGGTGGATTCGCAATGACCATATCAAATTGATTAACCATGTCTTCTTCTTTAAACTTCGGGTAAAGAAGAGTATCTCCATATGCTAACTGAGCGTTACGTATCTCATGCATGTACAGGTTCATTTTCCCAAAAGCTAAAGTTTTGTGATTTGCCTCTTGTCCAAAAAGAAAAAGTTTTTCCGCGTCCTCTCTTCCGTATTTCTCTTCTACATATTGATGCGCAATTATGAGCATTCCACTCGATGCGACCGCAGGATCATAAACACTTTCATTGGGCTTAGGGTCTAATATCTCCACCAATAACCGGATAACTTCTCTAGGGGTGTACACTTCCCCCTCTTTTGCTTTTTGCGGAGCAAAATACCCTAAAACCCATTCATATGCATCGCCCAGAATATCTGGCGCTACGTGATGAAGTTTTCTTTCGCTGAAAAGCTCTACCAGCTGTCTCAAAATTTCAGCGTTCTCACGGTTGTTGGTAAACTGTATGAAATCTGTTGTATCCAAAATATCTTTTAGCTCGGGGTTCTTCTCTGCTAAGATTTTGAGCCCTTTTGAAAAATTCTCGGGCAAACTATTTACGTCCTTCCTTATATTCTCCCAAAGATACTTTTCCGGTATTACGAAGTCGTGATATGTTTCGTTGGTTGCTTCTTTCTTGGCCTCGGCTTCGCTGAACCCATCATCTATTGCTTCCTTATACGCCTTTTCATATTCCAGTTCCCATTTATCACTTATTCTTTTGAGGAACAACAGTATTAAAATAAACTTATAATCCACCCTGGTTCTTATAAGATCAGCTGCTTTCTTTAATATCCCCTCGAGATCTCCTCTTGATATCTTCTGAAAGGCTTCCCCCATAACCTGGTCGAAAGATTTAAGGTTATATATTCTTTTTCTGGAATCGTCCGGATCTAGCTTTACCTCCAACCAGCCAGCCTTTTTTAATTCTGAAATAAGAACAGGTATCCCTTGCATGCTCTGTTTCTCTACATCTTTATCTTTGAGAATTTTCTCGACATCCTCCATGCCAAATTCACGATCTCCTAGCTCTTTCCATAAAAGTTCATATCTTGTCTTCACCCAGTTTGGCAAATTTGTCTGCACCATAAGTCTCTCCTATATTAGTTGTTTTTCTGTTGGCTTATTGTATAAGCTCTTTTCTTTTTTGCTTATGTAAATTATATCTTTTTTCAGGTTTTTGTCAATAAGTTTTTTTAACATTTTTTCGCTTCCGCATGTAAGCCTTTTATATATAACAATTTAAGACACAAATATTTATCGCTTTTTTCCTTGATATATCTCGTTTTCTATGGCTATATGTGTACTAGCTTGAGATATAACATATTTAAAAACAAGGAGTTATGATGGAAAATGAGAAAAAGCAGGGCCCTACAGGGTTATCTGACGAGGCCAAAGCCAGGCTGGACGAGTTTATTAAGGCCTATGACCCCATTAACAATAAGGCTTTACGGCAAAATGGGACTGGAGCATTACGGATCCGAGACAGGCGGCTGCCAATCCCCGGAACGGTCATATCTAAGGTATATAAAGGTACTACTATTGATGTTAAGGTGCTGGATAAGGGATTTGAGTATGACGGTAAGGCTTACCGTTCATTAAGTGCCATTGCCGGAGCGGTAACTGATCAACATTGGAATGGTTACCTATTTTTCGGTCTATAAACGAGGAGAGTTCAATGGAAAAGAAGATTTATTGCGCTATTTATACCAGAAAATCTACTAATGAGGGGCTTGAAAAGGACTTTACTACCTTAGACGCCCAGCGGGAGTCGGCTGAGAACTATATTAAAAGTCAGAAATCTACTGGGTGGACGGTCTTAAGGGAGAAGTATAATGACGGTGGTTTTACAGGAGCTAATACTGAACGGCCGGCTCTTAAAAGGTTATTGGATGATATCCGGGGAGGAAAGATTAACTGCGTGGTAGTATATAAGGTAGATAGGCTCTCCCGTTCCCTCCTGGACTTCACTAAACTCCTGGAATTCTTTGATCAAAATAATGTGACATTCGTATCAGTAACTCAACATTTTAATACACAGTCGTCCATGGGAAGATTAACGCTCAACATCCTCCTCTCTTTCGCCCAGTTCGAAAGGGAGATGATCTCAGAAAGAACAAAGGATAAAATGGGCGCTGCCAGGAAGAAAGGCAAGTGGGTTGGCGGGCAACCTCTTCTTGGATACGATCTTGATAGAGAAAACCGAAGGATCATCATTAACGAGCAGGAAGCCAAATTAGTAAGAAAGATATTTGACATATATCTCAGAGAGAATTCGATGCTTAAGACAACCAGCATTCTAAATGAGGAAGGATTTACTACAAAGAAATATGTAGCCAAATCCGGCAGGATAACCGGTGGTAAGCAATTCGTAAAAAATACCATACAACAGACACTTAATAATCCCATCTATACGGGCCGGGTGTTTTATGAGAAGAAAATGTATCCGGCGGAGCATGAAGCGATCATCTCGGTAGAGTTATTTGATAAGGTGCAGGAACGCATTACATATAACCGGGTTAATCGGAAGATAAAGAAAAACGCGCAGTGTGCCGGGTTATTGTCACAGATCATTCGATGCCAAGCATGCAACTCTCCCATGTTCCATTCATATTCGGTTAAGGATAAGGTGAAAAAATATAGGTATTACGTATGTGTGAACGCGCAGAAGAAAGGTTATGCTGTCTGCCCTACCAGGAGCGTTAATGCGCAGGAGATGGAAGATGCGGTATATGATCTTTTGCCGAAACAAGAGATAAAGGATTCTCTCCTCTCGGAAAGATACCGATCAGTTTTAGAAAAAACGCGAGAGAGATGGCAAGAATTAACCGCGGATGAGAAGCACCACATAATGAAACATCTTCTAAGTGAGATTGATTATAACGGTGAGACTGGCACGCTTGGAATGACGGTTAATGAGAAAGGTATTGAAGAACTATACGAAGAGCTGAAAGGAGAAGAAAATGAGATCAGAGTTTAATATTGGCATTAAACAACCACGGAAAAGATCGCATACGGCTATAAGTAAACATATTAGGAAGGAGCCGGTTATAAGACAATACTTGGTCTTGGCTTATCAGATCAAGCAATACCTGGAGGAAAACCCTGATAAAACCGCAAGCGCTATCGCGTCCTGGCTGGGACTTTCCCCTTCGCGGATATCGCAGATATTGAATTTGCCATTACTTTGTCCGGAGGTACAGGAAGAGATTTTGTTGTCTGAGGATAAGAAATTGTATTCTATTCCTGAACATAAGGTCCGAGTTATTACTAAAGAAAAGAATTGGGAGAAGCAGTGGGATATGTGGCAGGTGTTTTAGATCATTATTTTCAAAGCTTAGTTTATGTCACGCTTCTTCGACATCTCCAATTTAAACTTATTTTCACAATATTTAAATAGCATTAAATCACACATTATTTTACATTTAGCAGCTTCCTCGAAATTTAACGTCTGCTCATTACCTCTTGAATGCATTGCATCCCGGCCACGAACAATATAAATATTTTTAACCTCTTCAGCAAGTTCATTATCTATACCTAATTTTTTTAATTCACTCTGCATTTTTTTGACATCAAGTTTTTTCCCGTCTGGTTTATTAAGTATTTCAACTTTAATAAATCGTTCCATTAACAGAAAATAATTTGAAAAAGCTTCTGTATAAAAATTGTTTTCGAAAGTATCAGATCCCATTAAGGTAGTTGCCTTTATATACAGTTCAAAATATCTTTCATGCAATTTACCCATTGCACCAAAAACCATCATAGTTCTATGCATATCATCACGCGTTAATTCCCTATTTTCTATTCTCTCATCCTTTGACCTTTTAATTTTAATTTTCACATCCCGCTTGTTTTTTAAATCATATAGTTTCGTAAATCTAAATGGCCATGCTGGAGGCGTCCACCAAAAATGACCGAATGTCCCCACGTTTAACGCAACAACATGAATCATAGTCACCATCATGGCTTTTACATAGAGCTCATCATCTTTTTGAAATTCTGGCAATGCTTGGCGTATTTCGACCTCGCGATCACTTATCCTCTTCATTTTCAAACAATCACAAGTGTCATTCCAATATTCCAGGGCTTCTGTAGTCCATATATGCGAATATGAGAATATTTTCGATTCTACGTACCACCTCTTATCTATGAGTTTTTCATCCTTTATTCTAGTTTTATCTTGCTTACAAATTTTTCCCCATTTTGTTTTTATATAGTTTATCCAGGCCAAAGAGTCTTTTAATTCGGCAAACTTTTCAATGGATTCCTTACTATTAATGAATGTTAAAAAATCTTTATCATCTGAGTTCTCATACAACCACTGAACACTATCTCTTATTTCAAGAAATCCATCTTCGGTATTTCTAACTTTATGAGATTTATCAACTTCAATCCTTGCCTTGGCAAGATCAATCAAGCTTTTTACTTGGTTCTTTTCAATGCGGTCATCCGGATATGTAAAGCCTGTTTTATCGTATACCTCAACACCCATCGCATCTTGGCTTTGTATTGACCAAAGCCTCGAAAGGTTTATGAAATTCAATAATTCTTCCCTACTAAATCGTTCCATATTACCCGTCATAAGCGAAAGGACAAGACACTGTTCGGTAGATAGCCACCGCTTATGAAACCGCTCAAGCATTTTGTTATCATTAAGGACTCCTCCCATATTAATGATTAAAAGATTCCGTTTCCCCAATTCAGCAATTGCCCTAATAGCCAAACAGTATGCCCTGGGATATCTTCCTGCATCATAAAGAAGATTTGCCTCCATCAAAAGATTACTTGCATTCTGCAAGCAATACTCAATCGCTTGTTTTATGTCTTCGTCCTTAAAAATCATTTGGTCATCCTCCATCTTAGAATCAATTATAATGTATTTAGGTCAATCCCTCAACCTACAGAGATAAACTAGAGATAAATAGGCCCAAATATATGGCCGGTTTTTAGTTAATATCCGCTTTTATCTCTATTGTTCCTCATTATCTCTATCAACTTATGCCCATTATAGTAAGGATACGGGATTGACTACGGATAGTTGACTAAAGGCCCTTTTAGAGATAAAGAGATAACCAAGTTCGCATATGGGATTGCTTTAGGGCCTTTGGCCCTTCGCAATGACGGTGACGCGGGGGCAATAGTCGCGTAAGTCTTTAGGACGTAGGGATATGCGACATATCCAGGAAAGCAAAAAGCCCCGTAACATTTTCATGCTACGAGGCTTTTATAAGTGGTGAGCCGCCTTGGACTCGAACCAAGCACAACCACATTAAAAGTGTGGTGCTCTACCTGATGAGCTAGCGGCCCTTATTCCTTTATCCCTTTATTTCTTTTTGTTTCTCAGCGAAAAGTTCGTCGAGCTTTTTCGAATATTGTTCGGTAAGCTTCTGCACCCGGTCCCTGGTGAGGAACTTATCGTCTTCAGTCATTTTCTTGTCCTTTTCGAGCTTCGCGGCCTCGTCGTTGGCGTTGTGGCGAGCGTTGCGTATGGAGACCTTACCCTCTTCTTCCATCTTATGCAGCACTTTTACAAGCTCCTGCCGTCGTTCTTCCGTAAGCTGCGGCATTGAAAGCCTTATTACCCTGCCGTCGTTCATTGGCGTGATCCCCAGGTCGGAAGAAAGTATGGCCTTCTCGACCATGGACATCGACGCCTTATCCCACGGCTGTATCACAATAAGACGCGGCTCCGGTACGCTTATGTTGGCCAGCTGTTTAAGCGGCGTCATCGTACCGTAATAGTCCACCTTCATATGCTCTACAAGTCCTGGATGGGCGCGCCCTGTACGAACCGTGGCGAAATGTTTCTTTACCGCATCGAGTGCACCTTGCATTTTCTCTTCCGTCACCCTGACTATCCTGTCGGTCTCAGTAGTAAGCATGGTCCACCACCTTTTCAGCTTATTGTAGTGCCTATTTTTTGCCCGTTTATCGCTTTTTTGATGTTTCCTTTTTTCTTTATACTGAACACCACTATCGGCAGCGAGTTGTCCATGCAAAGGCTTATCGCGGTCGCGTCCATCACTTTCAGCTGCTTTTCCAGGACTTCCCAATATCCCATTTTTTCGAATTTTTTCGCGTTCTTGAACTTCAGCGGGTCCTTGGAATATACCCCATCGACCTTGGTCGCCTTAAGTATCATGTCGGCCCCGATCTCGACGGCCCTCAACGCGGCAGCGGTATCGGTCGTAAAATAAGGATTGCCCGTTCCGCACACAAAGATAACTATCCTGCCTTTTTCAAGGTGTCTTATAGCTCGCCTGCGTATATACGGTTCCGCCAGCTGGTGCATCTCAATAGCCGTCATGACACGTGTGTGCACATCGATCTTCTCGAGCGCGTCCTGCAGGGCCATCCCGTTGAGCATAGTCGCGAGCATCCCCATGTAATCAGCGTTAGCCCTGTCCATGCCCGACGCGGCCGCGCTCAGTCCCCTGAAGATATTCCCTCCTCCAATGACTATCGCGATCTCCGCGCCACCGGCGTGAGCTTCTTTTATCTGCTGTGCGAAAGAACGGTTGACATTAGGATCTATCCCATATCCAGTCGACCCCATGAGGGCCTCGCCGCTTATCTTCAGCAGGACCCTTCTTTTCTTCTTATGGGACTTAGCCATAGATCCCCTGTCTTTAAGTTATAATTGTTCGCCTACTTCGAACCGGGCGTATCTCCTTACCACTATGTTCTCTCCTATGGCCGCTATGGTCTGCGTTACCAGGTCTTTCACCGAGATATTCGGGTCCTTTATGAACGGCTGTTCCATAAGGCAAACTTCCCCGAAGAACTTCTCTATTTTCCCGTTCAGTATCTTCTCGACCACCTCGGCCGGCTTATTCCCTTCTATCTGAGTACGGAATATCTCTTTTTCCTTCTCGATGATCTCTTCCGGAACATCCTCCCTGGAAAGATACATAGGGTTGGCGGCCGCTACCTGCATAGCGAGATCATTGGTCATTTTCCTGAAATTCTCGTTCCTGGCCACAAAATCCGTCTCGCAGTTGACCTCGACCATAACGCCTATACGATTTCCTGTGTGTATGTAGCTTTCTATCACGCCCTGGCTGGCCACTCTCGAGGATTTTTTTGCCGCCTTGGCTATGCCTTTTTTCCTGAGTATCTCGACAGCCTTGTCCATATCGCCATTCGCTTCTTTAAGCGCGCTGTTACATTCCATCATACCGGCTGATGTCTTATACCTGAGGTTCTTTACCGCTTCCTTGAAATCCATGATATTTTCTCCTCTTTATCTTATTTTCTCTTTTTACCGGCGACCGTAGTTACTTATTTGCCTGCCTCAAGATTGATATCGCCTTCAACGGCGTTCTCAGCCGGCTTTTCTTCCTGCTTTTCCTGCACACTTTCGGTCTCGGGTTTTTTCGGCTCTTCTTTCACCTCGACCCTGGCCGGCTTTTCCTTAGGAGCTTCGGTTCCCGCGGCCTTAGGCAACGATTCGGCCTTGCTGGCGGCCGCTGCCTTGCGTTTGGACGCGAATTCCTGGCTTCCCTTCAGGGCGGCATCCGCTACCTTGGATATTACGCACTTTATCGATCGGATAGCGTCATCATTACCGGGTATAGGGAAATTTATCATATCCGGGTCGGAATTCGTGTCTATAAGAGCCACTATTGGTATGCCTATTTTATTGGCTTCCCGTATAGCTATGTGTTCCGCCTCGGCATCTACAGCTACCAGACAATCGGGAAGCGTCTTCATTTCCCTGATGCCCTCAAGGTTCTTTAACAGCTTGTATTCCTCGTGGTCCACACGTGCTTTTTCCTTTTTCGACATCGTTCCCAGCACGCCACTGGTCTTCTGTTCCTGTATGAGGTTCAACCTTTCCACACTCTTACGTATGGTAGTGAAATTGGTAAGACATCCGCCCAACCAGCGTTCATCGACATAATACATGCCGCATTTCTGGGCTTCTTCTTTCACGATATCCTGCGCCTGCTTTTTCGTGCCTACGAAAAGTACTTTTTTGCCCGAAGCGGTAAGTTCTCTTACCGCGTCAACGGCTTTCTGAAGTGCTTCTTCCGTCTTCCTGAGGTCGATGATGTATATCCCGCTTTTTTCTCCGAAGATATACTTCTTCATTTTGGGGTTCCATTTATTGGTCTGGTGCCCGAAATGTACCCCGTTCTCCAAAAGCTGTTTCAATGTTTCCGTCGCGACTGTCATATACTTTCTCCTCCTTGCTACCCGCCGGTACCTGCCTTTGTGCGATTATAAAACCCAACTCAGGCTCATCGCACGCATCGGTTAGGCGGCTTAATAAATAGTCTTCCGCTAAAGACTTGAACGATTATTATATATATTTCATGCATAAATGCAAGTATTTTATTCCGTTTCCCCGTAAAGAGAGTATTTACAGCCACTTGCCGCTTGCGGGATATATTTGTGGGCCGGGTTCAGGAGGATTGTTTGCTGGAAAACTGCATTTCATAAAGCTTTTTATATAAAGCACTTCTGGCAATAAGATCCTCGTGCTTGCCGGAATCCGTTATTCTCCCCCGGTCTATTACGATGATCTTGTCCGCGTGTTTCACCGTGCTCAACCTATGGGCAATAACTATGACCGTACGGCCCTTCATAAGGTTGTTAATAGCTTCCTGTACAAGCTGCTCGCTTTCCGTATCCAGCTGGGAAGTAGCTTCATCGAATATCAGTATCGGGGGATTCTTGTATATGGCCCTCGCAATGGCTATCCTTTGCCTTTGCCCCCCGGAGATCTTGAGGCCACGTTCACCTATTATCGTATCATACCCTTCCGGGAAATCCTTGATGAACATATGGGCGTTCGCCGCTTTAGCCACTTTAACGAGCTGTTCTTCGTCTATCTCCTCATGGCCATAACTTATATTTGCTTTCACGGTATCGTTAAAAAGCAGGGTCTCCTGGGTGACCAGGCCTATTTTGCTGCGAAGTGAAGCAAGGGACACGGTCCGAAGAGCATGTCCGTCTATCTTTATGGTACCTCCATTCGGGTCATAGAACCTGGGGATAAGGTTCACAAGGGTACTTTTTCCCCCTCCGGACGGCCCCACAAGCGCCACGATCTCCCCCTTCTTTATGGTAAGATCTATGTCCTTGAGCACCTCTTCCTTTTTCTCATCATATTTGAACGACACGCCCTTGAACTCTATCTCCCCGCTGAAACTCTCTAACTCAACAGCATTTACGGGATCCTGTATAGTAACGGGTTCATCCAATATCTCGAATATACGCTCTGTCGCGGCCAATGCCTGCTGGTTTATGCCATATACGTTACTGAGCCTCTTGACCGGTTTCATGAGCGAAAAGACCGCTCCCAGGAATGCCGTAAAAACGCCCGCCGAAAGCACGCCAGTAACTATGCTCTTGCCTGCCATCCAGATGATAACCGCCACACAAAGCACGCCCATGGCTTCGGTAAGAGGGCTGACTATTTTTATACGTTTTTCGGATTTCATGTTCAGCTTGTAGAAGGAATGGTTCTCGTCCCGGAAACGTCCGAGCTCGTAATCTTCCATACCGAACGACTGTACCAGTTTCACCCCGGATATGGTCTCGAGAAGCATGTTGTTTATATCGCCGATCTTCTCCTGGGACCTTTTGCTGATCTTCCTCAGTTTCTTGCCGATAAGCACTACGGGATATAGTATTAACGGGAATATTATAAGGCTTACCAGTATGATGCTCCATGGTATGCCGAAGAACAGCTTGATACCTATAAGAAGCACGGTATAAACTACGATCTGTATGGGCTGATAAAATGTATCCGCCAGCCCCGTGGAGATGGCGTCCCGGATAATACCGGCATCATAGGTTATGCGGGACATCAGCTGGCCGGTGGGATTCCTGTTGTAAAAATCCATGGAAAGTTCCTGGAGTTTTTCATATATCATGTTCTTGACTTCCCTTATGACCCTCTGGCCCACATCCGTCATAAGGTATGACTGCAGAAAAAGGAATATCCCCTTCAATATGAAAAATATCACCACCAGAAGGCTTAGGACATTCAGTAGTTCCAGGTTATCCATAGCATTGACCCGGGAGACAAGATCCGTCAACATTTGCGGTGCTTTTATCCCTGACGGGATAGTTATCTCGCGCCCGGATATGATCTTATCCACCATGGGTATGATAAGTCCAAGCGGCGATGCGCTGAATATGGTGGACAACATCATGCAGACGACCGCGGCGGCAAAAACGCCGCTATGCGGTAGTATAAGCTTGATAAATCTCAGGTAGTTCTTCATAATATGTCGCCGATCCTTTGTTCATTCAGGAATAAGCGTAGATTCTAGCACACATGCCATGTCTTGTCGAGTTTCACTTCCCGGCCACTCTCAATTCTATCTCCTCGGAGAAAAAGCCTTTTTTCCTCATATATCCGCCTGCCAGGAAGAATGACAGGACCGTGATCGCCATGCCTCCCGCAAAACCCGCAAGTGGTGACCCCGTAATAATATACACGCTTACCGTACCCAGAAAAAAACCCGCCAAGGGAAGCCCGTATACCAGGGAGTAAGCCTTGAGCACCGGACCGGTCCCTATGCCGATCTCTACGATATCTCCAGGCCGTATGGTCATTCCTCCCGGCACGTCCACCGTCATACGGGTCATCTTACCCGATCCACAGCTACAACATTTGCTACAGGCTTCTTCCGGGCCCACTTCAAGAACGGCCTTTCCGCCTGCTATTTCGACCACTTTTCCGGTCCTTTTCATGAGGCTACCATCTTTTCCCGCGCGATCATCATACCCTGAGGTCTTCTATCTCTTCCCGGGACAAAGCCACGGTGGATATCTGCCTGGGGCTCCCGACTCCCGAAAGAAGTTCCACGTTCGCCGTCCGCTCTTTTCTATATCTGGAATGGCTCACAACAAGCCCGGCGGCTTTTTCTATATTCCCCTCGGTCGCTTTTCCCCTTAAAATGGCATATGGCCCGGGTGTTTTAGCCCCGAACCATAGGACCACATCGCTTTTCTTTTTCATCCCCTTAAGGCTCTCGTTGTCGTCCTTGTTCCTGCCTACCACCACTTTAGTTCCGTCATCCAGCCGGAAATGCCTGCCGTACTTGAGAAGCAGCGCGTTGTCCTTGTCCAGCGGACCTTTTTTCGCCAATTCACGCAGCTTCCGGGAGAACATGGGATCGGTCAAAAGACAACCTCCTCCGGGCGAGAAATATCTGGTGAGCCCATATTCCTTCGCGAGCTTTAGCTGCTTTTCCCTGCCCCGTCCATGTATCTTCCACAACTTCTTCCGGTCCAGGACGCCTTTCTCTTCCGGAAGCGTCTGTTCCATGAACCCGGCCGAAAGAGGCCGGAGCAAAAGACCTTCTAGCCCGGAACATTTCTCTATCCGGTCGAGTGCCCGCCTATGCTGTGACATAGGCCTTTCGCCCAGCACTTCTCCTGTGACCACAAAAGAGGCCCCCAGTTCTTTCATCATATCTTTAGCCACTTTAAGCATCAAAATTTTGCAATCTATACACGGGTTCATGTTCGACCCATATCCATGACCCGGGTCTTTCAGCACGTTAAAGAATTTTTCGGAGATATCAACGAACTTTACCTGGATACCGGCTTCCTCGGAGGCGCATAGCACCTTCCGTATGAAACTATCGGTATCGCGTGAAGCGAACTGCAGGATAAAACAGACCCCCTGCACTTCGACCCCCTGGTCCATGACGACACGGGCCGCCAAAAGACTGTCAAGTCCTCCGGATATCAGCGCTATCGCCTTTTTTTCCATGCGTGAGTCTCTCCATCCATTCTTTGATCTTCTTCTCGTAACCCATATCAGTAGGTATATAGTATTTCCGGGCGGTCCTCATGTATTCCTGTTCCACATAATGGCCGTCGTAAGCATGGGCATATTTATATCCCTCGCCCCTTCCGAGACGGGCCGCGCCTTTGTAATGCGCGTCCTTCAGGTGGTCCGGAACTTCCTGGGTGCGTTCATTCTCGACATCCTTCATCGCCGCGTCTATCCCGAGATACGAAGCGTTGCTCTTGGGCGCGCAGGCGATATAAACCGTGGCTTGCGCCAGAGGGATACGCGCTTCCGGATATCCCGTCATATCCGCCGCCTGCATCGCGGCCACCGCCACCTGTAAGGCCCGGGGATCCGCGTTACCAACATCTTCCGAAGCGCATATTATAAGCCTTCTGGCTATAAAACGGATGTCCTCGCCAGCGGTTATCATCTTCGCGAGCCAGTAGAGCGCGGCATCGGGATCGGACCCCCTCAGGCTTTTTATAAAAGCGCTTATCGTGTCATAATGCGCGTCACCGGCGCGATCATATACAACGGCTTTTTTCTGTATGGATTCCTGCGCGACCTCGGATGTTATCCTGACCCTGCCATCCGTTCCCGGTCTCGTGGTCAAAGCCGCTATTTCCAGGGCGCTCAAAGCCTTACGCGCGTCACCATCCGACAGCCTTGCCAAAAGGTCCAGGGCATCTTCATCCGCGTCTATTTCCCTGTCACCGAGACCTTTTTCCCCATCATCCAGGGATCTTTTCAAGAGCCATTTTATATCCTCTTTTTTCAACGGTTTGAACTCGAAGATCTGGCTGCGTGAAACAAGCGCCGGATTGACCGAAAAGAACGGGTTCTCAGTGGTGGTCCCGATAAGCACAAGGTGCCCCTCTTCCACTTCCGGGAGTAATATATCCTGCTGCGCCTTGTTGAACCTGTGGATCTCATCCAGGAGCAGTATGGTCCGCTTACCGGTAAGGGACCTTTTCTTTTTAGCTATATCTATTATCTTCCTTACATCCGTAACGTTGCTCGACACCGCGTTCCTGCGGATAAAATCCGAACCTGTCTTTTTCGAGATGACCATGGCAAGAGCCGTTTTACCGACCCCCGGGGGACCGTAAAAAATAACGGAACTTAACCTGTCGGCTTCTATCGCCCTGTTCAAAAGCCGGCCGGGGCCCACGATGTGTTCCTGACCCGCGAAATCTTCCAGCTTTACCGGGCACATACGCGCGGCTAGAGGAGCCTCCTGATATCCTTCGTTCTCGTTTTGGAAAAGGTCCATTGCCCTACCTTAAAATAAAGAGGGCCGGAATGATCCGGCCCTCAAATCCATCAAGCCGTTAACAGGAGAGAATTGGTGGCCTGGGAATCCAGGTGGGTGCTCTCCTGACGCTCCCAAGGGAATATCAGAGTTAAGCTCCCGTTTTATTTCTGTTGGCCCAATTCATTTTCCCGCTTCACGCACTCAACAGACGTTCATTAAGTTCATTATAGCACTGTGCGCGGCCGGCACAAACAAAAAGTGGTGTTTTTTCTTAACGGAAAGTCACATTAAGTTCGCGGACAAGCTCTTCTTTGACTTTCGCGTGTGCGCCTTCTATCTCATCTTCCGTAAGTGTACGCGATCCCAGGCCATATTTTATGCTGAAAGTCAGGCTTTTCTTCCCGCTCCCTATATGTTCCCCCTCATACATGTCGACAAGCCCGGCATCTACCAGGAGCTCCCCTCCTGAGGACCTGATGACCGAGAACAGGCGCGCGGCGGGGATATCCTTATCGCACAACACCGAGACGTCCCTGACGGAGAACGGGAATCTTGGTATAGGCCGTACCCTTTTTTCCAGAGATACCGTTTTGAACACACCGTCAAGCCTGATCTGCGCTATGTGAACAGGCTGGGTGATATCATACATATCGGCTATCCTGGCATCTATTTCCCCCATGAATCCCGCGTCTTCCTGCCCGGGGATGGAAAGTGAAGAACATACACTGAATCCTTTTTTGTCGGCAGGTCCGAACGCTACTTCAAGCCCCAGGCCGTGTAACATTTCCTCAACTATGCCCTTAAGATCGAACAATGTAGCTTCCCTCGCGCCTTCTTTCCAGTTCTGCCTCAAAAGACCCGTAAGACCGATACACAGGGCCGGGACCTCCATATATCCCGCGCCTTTTTCCTCCGGCGCATACAGCTTTCCCAGTTCAAAAAAACCCAGGTCCTTGTTCTTGCGGCTTACGTTCCAGGAAAAAGCCCTGACCATACCGTGGACGAGCTGAGGCGTAAGGACCTTATGCTCTTCCGACATATACCTGGTAAGTGCCGCCTGTCTACCCAGAACACATGGGAACCTTCCCGCGGCCTCCTCGCTGATAAGGCTATATGTCATGATCTCGCAGACCCCGGCTGCCGGAAGCAGGACCTTTATCTTATCCTTTATCCTGCGGGTGCGGTCCTTCCTTTCGATCTCGGGTGTTATCTTCTCGCATCTCGCCGGGATATTGTCATATCCGTATATCCTGGCTATCTCCTCTACCAGGTCTATCTCCGCCGTTATATCCTCACGGGAAGATGGCACCTTTATCTTGAATTGCCCTTTTTCCCGAACCTCCACATCCATGCCCAGAGCGCGTAAAATGGCTTCGATCCTCTCCCCCGGTATCGTCGCACCCAGGATACTTGATACCTCCTGAGCGTCCAGTTCGATCTCAGTTACGGATCGCGCAAGCGACCCCACATCATACATCTCACATATTGTGCCTCCGGCCTTCTCGACGATAAGGGCCGCGGCCCTGTCCGATGCCGGAACTATCCCTTCTTTATCGACCCCCCGCTCAAACCTGTAGCTGGCATCCGACGATAACGCTAGTTTTCGCGCGGTACGCCTTACGGAGACCGGATCAAAATACGCGCTTTCCAGCAATATGTTTTTGGTCGTTCCCGTGACCTCGGTCTCTTTGCCGCCCATTACACCTGCTATGGCTATAGGTTGTTTCTGGTCGGCGATCACCAACATGCCGGCCTCGAGTTCCCTTTCCACCCCATCTATCGTCAGTATCTTCTCGCCTTTCTCCGCTTCCCTTATGATCACCTTCCCGCCTTCGATCTTGTCCAGGTCGAACGCGTGCATGGGCTGGCCAAGCTCCATAAGACAAAAATTGGTGATATCCACGATATTGTTCACGGGCCTCATATCCACGGAAACGATATGTTCACTGACCCCGGGAGTAAGGCCTTTGACTTTCACTCCGGTAACAACACGCGCGGTATATCTGGGGCAAAGTCCCGGCGCCTTTATCTCGCATTTTATGGCCTTCCCACTTTTCCCTGCGGCGGTCACCCTGCTATCCGGATATTTCACCTTATTCCCGGTAAGCGCGCATATCTCGCGGGCTATCCCGGTCACGCTCAGGCAATCGGGCCTATTGGAGGTTATTTCCAGAGAAAGGACCTTGTCGCCGCCTTTTTCCGTTATGGTCTCCACCGCGGAACCTGACATCGTCAGGATCTCGGCAAGCTCTTCCGCCGACAGGTCTATATCAATGTATTCCTTAAGCCATTTATAACTCAGTTTCATGTCGCCTCTCCACAGCGGTTACCTGAACTGTTCCAGGAACCTTATATCGTTCTCAAAAAATAGTCTTATGTCGTCTATGCCATATAAAAGCATGGCTATGCGCTCAGCCCCTATGCCGAACGCGAATCCTGTCACCTCGGATGGATCGTATCCAACAGCCTTGAAGACCTTCGGGTTCACCATGCCGGCTCCCAGGACTTCAAGCCATCCGGACGAAGAACATATCCTGCACCCTTTGCCTCCACACATTATGCATGATATGTCCACCTCGGTACTGGGTTCGGTAAAAGGGAAAAATGACGGGCGCATGCGCATTTTTATGGCATCCCCGAACATGCTTTTGCAGAACGCTTCCAGGACACCCTTAAGGTCCGAGAAGGCTATGCCTTTGTCCACCATCAGCCCCTCTACCTGGTGGAACATGAAAGAATGGGTCGCGTCCACGGCGTCCGGCCGATAGACCCTGCCGGGCATTATCGCCTGTATAGGCGGCTTTTTGCCCTGCATCAGATGTATCTGGACATTGGAAGTGTGGCTCCGGAGGAGATGTTTCCCTCCCACATAGAACGTATCGAACCCGTCCCGGGACGGATGTTCCAAGGGGATATTGAGCGCTTCGAAATTATAGAATTCCGTTTCGATCTCGGGGCCGTCGGCTATGCTGAACCCGAGCGAAACGAATATCTCGCTTATCCTGTCCATGGTCTGTGTTATCGGATGGAGAAAGCCCGTCCTGCCGGAGATCCCGGGCATGGTGATGTCCACACTCTGGCTTTTCTCTTCCAGCCCCTTCGATACGAACTTATCCTTCATTCCCTCAATGCTGGCGGTGAATTCGCTCTTCATGGCGTTGGCCGCGCTGCCTATTTTTTTCTTGTCTTCGGGAGACAAGGAACTGATAGACCTCAAGATGCCCGTCAGGGCTCCTTTCCGCCCGACATATTTGGTCCTTATCTCCTCCAGCGCCGCGATATCCGCGCACGAGGCCGTTTCGGCGTCAAAATCAGCTCTTATCCTGTCTAGTTCTTTATATGCATCCATCGCACGCGCACCTTTTCCCTTAACTCTTGTTCTTGAATTCTTCCTTGGCCTTGAGCTCTTCTATCATATCATTAGCCCCGAAAACTATGAGTATATCGCCTTTCGCTATCACGTCATCCGCCTGTGGGGTGACATTGACCTGCTCCTCCACGATCTCTTCCTCTCCCTGGTACGTCGTGAGATTTTTCTTTATCGCTATCACGTTCACTCCGTACTCGCTCCTGATATCAAGGTCCCTCAGGGTCTTCCCCACGAATTCCTCCGGCACTCTTACCTCGATTATGCTGGAATTGCCGGAAAGCCCTATGTGGTCAAGGACGGTGTCCGTCACGGAGATAAGCGTTTCCGCGAGCCTTTCTCCCGTATCCTTTTCCGGCAGGATGACCTTTGTCGCCCCGATCTTCTCGAGCACTTTCTTATGGGCTACGCTATCCGCCTTGGAGACTATCATGGGTATGCCAAGGTCCTTCAGCATGAGGGTTACCAGTATGCTGGAATCCATATCAGTGCCTATGCCGCATATGGCCACATCCACGTTCTGCAGCCCTATGGATCTGACGGCCTTCTCGTCGGTGGCGTCAAGGCATACGGCCTTGGTCACGTTGTCCATTATATCGTGTACGAATTCCTCGTTCTTGTCGATAGCGATGACCTGCTGCCCCTTTTCGGCCAAAGTACGAGCTACACTGGACCCGAACCTTCCAAGACCAATAACAGCGAAGTACTTCATGTTCACTCCCTTCCCTGGCGGACAGGCTCAAGGCCCCCGTCAAGTATACGCCTATCCCACCATTACGTTCTCTTCGGGATAGGAAAAATTATCCTTCTTTTCACGGAACGCTATAGCCAGGGCCAGCGTTAGCGGCCCCACCCTTCCGGCGAACATTGTCGCGATGATACAAAGCTTGCTGGCCGTATCAAGGTCTCCCGTTATACCTGTGGACAACCCTACGGTCCCGAAAGCGGATACCGTCTCGAAAAGCGACCTTATCAGGCTTCCGCTACCGGCGGGATTGTTCCTGCCCAGATAGACCATAGCCACCGTGAAAACGAATACCCAGGTAAGGGCCAGGAAAAATATCCCCATGGATTCCCTTATTATTTTCCCGGGCACCGCCCTCCCGAACGCCATGACCTTCTTTTTATCCTTAAGGCCGGTGAGGACCGTCATTACTATGAGAGCGAATGTCGTGGTCTTTATCCCACCCCCGGTCGATCCCGGAGACGCCCCAACGAACATAAGGAAAATAAGCCCCAAAAGCGACGGGACCGAAAGCCGCCCGATATCAAGCGTATTGAACCCGGCCGTCCTTGCCGTTACTGACTGGAAGAGCGACGTCAGCACCCTGTCCCCCCACGACAGGCCTTTCATGACCCCGTCTTTTTCAAAGAAAAGCAGCATTACCGCTCCCGCCACCACGAGGATCAACGAAACCGTAAGGACAAGCTTCGTGTGCAAACTTATCATACGCGGGCGGTTCTTCCTGAAAAGAAGTCCCAACATGTCCATTATCACTATGAACCCTATACCGCCGAAAAATATAAGAAGTACCATCGTGGTATTTATGAACGGGTCGGCCTTGAACCCCGTAAAGCTGTAACCATAGAACAGGGAAAATCCGGCGTTACAGAAAGCGGAGACCGAGTGAAAAATGGAATACTCCGCAAGCTGTCCTATGCTCCAGTCGGTTATAGCCCGCCACCTTAGGAACAACGCCAGCGCCCCGAGCATCTCGGCGATAAAGGTAATGCTGATTATATAAAAGATGAGCTTGCTAAGCCCGAGTATCTTGTTCTGCCTGTCAAGGGTGCTCCGGATCACATCCGTTTCCTTGAACCCGACCTTACGGCCAAGCATTACGGCGAACAATGTGGAAAGCGTCATTATCCCGAGTCCGCCGGCCTGGAAAAGAACGAATATCACCCATCTGCCGAAGTCCGAAAAATTCGTAGCGGTGTCCTTTACGACAAGGCCCGTCACACATACCGCGCTGGTAGCCGTAAAAAGCCCGTCTACCAGGGATATCCCGCTTTCCCCGCGCGTCGCGGCAGGCAGGGACAAAGCCGCCGTGCCTACCAGGATAGCGCAGACAAAACTTAATATCAAAAGCTGCGGAGGTGTTAACCTTCCCATATTAAGGATATTGTCAGATATTCGCTTTTTTGACGACCGCTTTGAAAGCGCGGATATCGTTGGCCGCCAGGTCGGCAAGTACCTTGCGGTTAAGCTCTATATTGGCTTTCTTAAGCGCCGCTATGAACTTACTGTACGATATCCCTTCGGCCTTACATGCCGCTGAGATACGGGTTATCCAGAGTGACCTGTAATCACGTTTCTTTTTCTTCCTGTTGATATAACTGGATATCATGCTTTTCCGGGTAGCCTCCTTGGCTATCCTGAAAAGTTTTGACCGTGACCCTCTCTGCCCCTTGGTATGTTTAAGTATCTTCTTTCTTCTTCTAAGCGAACTTGGTGCGTGTTTAACTTTGGTCATGTCTTCTCCTCACTCCTAACATAGATAGTTTGTTCTGCCTTATCATCCGTAAGGCAGGAGTTTTTTTATCTTCTTCTGGAAAGTCGGGTCCACGGTCGTAGCCGTTTTGAGCGCCCGTTTCCGTTTGCTGTTCTTCTTGGTCAATATGTGCCTGGCCCCTTCTTTCTGTCTTTTTATCTTCCCGGAACTGGTCACCGAGAACCTTTTTGCCACACCTTTTTTTGTTTTCATTTTAGGCATTTTTCCTCACCGTTCTCCTTTTTATACTCTCTTGTATTTTATCTCTTTTCAGCCTTTAGGCACCAGCGTCATAAAAATAGTGCGACCCATGGCCTTGGGAGGCGCTTCCATCTCCCCCAGAGAAGCCACATCCGCGGCTATCCTGTTCAAGAGTTCTACCCCGAACTCCTTATGCGCGTTCTCTCTTCCCCTGAACCTTACGGATACTTTGACCTTATCCTTTTCCCCCAGGAAATCCTTTATATGGGTGACCTTGACCTGGTAATCATGTTCTTCTATCTTGGGATTGAACCTGATCTCCTTGATGTGCGTCACATGTTGTTTCTTCTTGGCCAGCTTCTGTTTCTTTTCCTGTTCATACTTGTATTTGCTGTAATCCATTATCCGGCATACTGGCGGGTCCACGTTCGGGGCTACTTCCACCCGGTCAAGTCCCGCTTCTTTCGCCTTACGAAGAGCCTCATCTATGGGCACCACCCCCCACTGGTTCCCTTCCTCATCGACCAGGCGCACTTTCGGTACCCTTATGAACTGGTTGACCCTGGTCCTGAACTTCGAACTGTCCCTGCCCCTACTATAAGATTGCGGATATGAAATAACTACCTCCTTGTTTTTGTCGTAAGGTCACGCTTTGTCCCTGGTCTTGGCGGACAAAAGCCCCAGGAAATCCTCTTTGCTCATCACGCCGAGGTCTCCTTCCTTTTTGGACCTTACCGACACCGTTCCGTTCTGCATTTCTTTATTTCCAAGTATAGCCATATATGGTACTTTTGCCAACTCCGCGTCCCTTATTTTACGCTGCATCTTCTCGTTCCTCGAATCGATCTCCACCCTGAACCCGTTATCGATGAGTTGTGCTCCCAGCTCAGACGCGTATTCCACGTGGGCATCGCTTATCGGGATAAGCTTGGCCTGTACCGGGGCAAGCCATACGGGAAACTCCCCTCCGTAATGCTCTATGACCGCGCCCATGAACCTCTCCAGGCTTCCCAGTATCACCCTGTGTAACATGATCGGGCGTTTTTCGCTGCCGTCATTGTCCACATACTTAAGGTCGAACCTCTCCGGAAGGGCAAAATCACATTGTATGGTCGCGCATTGCCAGGCCCGGCCGAGGGCGTCCTTAAGCTTGATATCTATCTTGGGGCCATAGAACGCCCCGTCACCCTCGTTTATGTCATATTTAAGCCCTTTTTTCTCAAGAGCGTTCGTAAGCGCCTTTGTGGCCTCTTCCCAACCTTCGTCCGTACCGATGGATTTTTCGGGCCTTGTGCTCAGTTCCACTTCAAATTCGGAAAAACCGAACACCTTAAGAGTATCTTCCACAAAATCTATGACCTTCAGGACCTCATCCTCCACCTGTTCTTTCAAACAGAAAATGTGAGCGTCGTCCTGGGTAAATCCCCTGACCCTAAGAAGTCCGTGAAGCACTCCGGATTTCTCGTGCCTGTATACGTTCCCCAGCTCGAAATACCTCTTTGGAAGCTCTTTATAGCTTCTCATCCTGGATGAATACACCAGTATGTGCCCAGGGCAATTCATGGGTTTTACCGCGAACTCCTGGCCTTCGATGTCAAAGATATACATGTTCTCTTTATAGTAATCGTAATGCCCTGACTTCACCCATATGTCGCTTTTCAGGACATGGGGACTGTATATCAATTCATATCCACGCCTTATATGCTGCCTTGTTATATAATCGACTATCGTCTGGCGGAGCATGGCTCCCTTGGGATGGTACAATACCAGACCCGCGCCCATCACGTCGTTGAAACTGAAAAGGTCGAGCTCCTTCCCGAGTTTCCTGTGGTCCCTCTTCTGGGCCTCTTCCCTCACTTCAAGATATCTGTCCAGCTCTTCTTTGGTCTCGAACGCGGTACCGTATATCCGCTGGAGCATAGGATTCTCTTCGCTGCCTTTCCAGTAGGCGCCGGCGACCGACAAAAGCTTGAACGCTTTTACCTCACCCGTAGTCCCCACATGTGGGCCCCTGCACAGGTCAGCGAAATCCCCATGCCGGAACAGGGTTATCTTTTCGTCCCCAAGGCCATCTATTATCTCAAGTTTGTATATCTCGCCTTCGGCCTTGAAAAGATCTACGGCTTTCTCTTTCCCTATCTCTTCCCGGGAAAAAGGAAGGTCGGCCTTTATTATCCTTTCCATCTCCTTCTCGATGGCCGGCAAGGCCTCCAAGGAAAGCATGTTCCCATCTTTCCCGTTATCCCCGTTCTTCGCGCATCCGGAAAAATCGAAATCATAATAGAATCCGTCCGATATGGACGGACCTATCCCCAGCTTTACACCCGGGTAAAGTTTTTTGACAGCGTCCGCCATTATATGCGCGGCGCTATGCCTTATTTTTTCCAGTCTTCCCTCTTTCTCACTCATAACTGCAGCTCTTTTACAGCTTCTTTCCGCGACAGGTTTATGGTGGGCGATACTGGGATCGAACCAGTGACCTCCACGATGTCAACGTGGCGCTCTAACCATCTGAGCTAACCGCCCATGCCTGTACGCAATATATTATATATAAAAGCCTTTTGGCAGTATATACTTTTCTCACACCTGCATCCCCGACCCGATACAGTTATATACTGGTGGGCGAGGAGGGATTTGAACCCTCACAGTCTCGCGACCGAAGGATTTTAAGTCCTTTGCGTCTGCCAGTTCCGCCACTCGCCCGCCGTAAACGTCGCTCCTCTTCTCCGGCAGATACTGCCGGGCGGCTTTATTACCAAATACTGGAGGCGCGGACCGGAATCGCACCGGTGTACGCGGTTTTGCAGACCGCTGCCTATCTACTCGGCCACCGCGCCCCGCTTTTATGCCTTAATATTATAACTATTTTGCCTGCCGGCCGTTATAATAAACAGTTAAATTATCACAATACCTTTAAAAAGTCAAATAGCATTATCTGCTATGGTGTTCGCCGGTTCATCACTTCTTCCACTCGACCTCACCGCTCACATAAAGTACGTTCTTACCCCCATTAGGATGGTTATCCTGCTTATCCTGTAAAAGCGGGATCGAGAAAGGGTCCTTTACGGACAATCCGCCCGTATATATGTACCCCTGGTCCGCCTTACCGGCCCCTTTCCTCTTGGAGGCGGGACAAGCCAACAGGTCCTTGTCGGACAGGTATTCTTCCGCGTACAATGTGTCGAGGTCCTTTGGGAACATACCGTCATGTTCCCTGGCATATATATAAAGGGCCAGTCCTATCTGGTACATGTTATTGGCGCACTCTATCCTGTCCATACGCTCATTTGTTTTCATAACTACAGGCATTATAAGGAGAACCACGCCTATTACTATGGCGAACACAAGTACGAGCTCGCTTATCGTGAATCCTTTTTTCATCCTTTTCCCATCGTTTGCCCGGCCATTTCGATCACCGTCCTGGCTAATTGTCTTTTGGTCACACCCCTGAACTCGCGTTCTTCCCCGTGTTTCGACAATATAGTATAATCATACCCCCCGGGACGCTCGTTCTCCCCGAAAGGGGTCCTGGATCCCGATACTTCGTTTATTACGATCATATCGAGCCCTTTTCCCTCCAGTTTTGCCTTCCCGTTAGAAAGGGCATTTTCCGTTTCCAAGGCGAACCCTATCCTGACAAGTCCGTTCATATCTTTTATTGAAAGCAGGATATCCGGGTTTTTTTCCAGTTCAAGTGTTATCTTCTCCGCTTTTTTGATCTTTTTCTCTTCTTTTTTTACCGGTCTGAAATCGCAGACCGCCGCGGCCATTATTATACAGTCTCCCGTCCTGATCCGTTTCTTGACCGCTTCTTCCATTTCCGAAGCCGTTTCCACGCTAACAGCCTCTACGTCTTCCGGCAGAGGGATCGACACCGGCCCGGTTATAAGGACCACTTCGTATCCGCTCTTGACCGCCTCTTCCGCCATCAAGTACCCCATCGTACCCGTTGAACGGTTCGAGAGGTACCGCACCGGGTCAATGCCCTCGATCGTAGGGCCGGCCGTTATTATTATCCTCTGTTTGGTATTAATGTTCCTGGTCATGTCAGCATGGTCCCGGATACCACTATAACGCCAGTATCTTTTCGGTTTCCAGGACTATCGTTTCTACGGGGGCAAGGTGCCCTATACCGGTCTTGCCGCAGGCCAGAGGGCCTTTTACCGGTGAAACAAAGTAATATCCCTTATTCCTCAGATATTCTATCTTGTCCTGTATTATAGGATTATCGAACATGTTGTCGTTCATAGCGGGGGCGAACACTACCGGCCCCTTATACGCGCATATTACGCACGAAAGAAGATCATCACAAAGCCCGGCGGCTGTTTTCGCTATTATATCCGCGGTAGCAGGCGCGATCAGGATAATATCCGCTTCTTCCGCCAGGGAAATATGTTCCGGCTTCCTTTTATCGGGCATGCGGAACATGTCGGAGAAGGCTTCTTTCCCGCTCAGGGTCTCAAGTGTAAGCCGGGTAATGAATTTGTCCGCGTCGCGGGACATGACACACCTCACCTCATACCCCTTATGCCTAAAGAGGCGTATCATTTCACAGGACTTGTAAGCCGCTATGCTCCCGGTCACGCCAAGGAGAACGACTTTCTTCCCGGCCTCGTTCATTTGCCGCTCGTTTTCTTTAGTTTTACTTTCCCGGCGGATATCTCGCGTATGGCCGTAGTAGTGACCTTTTCCTTGGGGTCTGCGTCCACCAGAGGTTTCATGCCCGAGTTAAGCTCCATGGCCCTTATGGCCGCCATATTACAAAGCTTGTATAAACTGCCCGTTCTCTCAATAAGCGCTTGTCTGGATATCTTTTCCATTTTGTCCTGTCCTTTTGTCGATTTTTTCACGGTTACGTCTCTCGTTCTCTATGATACCGGCCAGTTCTTCCACTGCCCGGGTAAGGTCCTTGTTCACGATAAGGTAATCGTATTCATCCGCCGCGTCGATCTCTTTTTTAGACTCCTGCAGCCGCCTTAACACCTGGGCAGCTTCGTCCGTATTCCGTTTGCGCAGCCGCTCCGCCAGTTCCTGACGTGACGGCGGCATTATGAACACGCTTATGGCGTCCTGGTATATATCCTTGACCGACCTGGCCCCCTTAACGTCTATGCTGAGGATTATGTCCCGTCCTTCACCAAGGACACTATCGACCTGTTCCCTGGAAGTACCGTAATAGTTGCCGAAGTTCTCTTCCCATTCAAGGAAATCCTTGTTGTTCTTCCTCTCCTCGAATTCTTCCTGGGACACGAAATAATAATCCTCCCCCTCGACCTCCCCTTCCCGCCTGGGACGTGTTGTGTAGGAGATCGACCGGCCGACCTCGGGCATCCTGCTGATCAGCGCGTTGACGATGGTCGTCTTGCCGCTACCTGACGGAGCCGATACTATCACGACTATTGGTCCTCTTGTCGCCATTTTCCTATTCCACGTTCCTTATTTGTTCCCTGATACGCTCCACTTCGCTCTTAACATCTATTACCATGGTAGCTATCCGGAAATCGCTGGACTTGGCCCCTATCGTGTTGGCTTCTCTCTGCATTTCCTGCGCGATGAAATCCAGTTTTTTCCCCGCGTCCGTTCCCACTACCTTGAGCGCCTGCCGATATTCCTTCAGGTGAGCGTTCAAACGCGTTATTTCCTCGGCTATATCACAATTCTTGGCAAAAGCCGCGACCTCGTTCTCGAGTTTTTCTTTTTCGAACTCCGCTTCGCCGGAGATCTTTTTTATGGACTTGAGGAGCTTCCCCCTGTAATCCGAAGCACATTGTTTTTCGTATTTTTTTATGAGCTTAAGGCTCTTTTCTATGCTGCTGAGCCTGCCCGTGAAGTCCACGGCCAGATGCTGGCCTTCCTTTTTCCGGTAGTTCACCACATGTACAATGGCCTTGTCGAGCGCTTTCTCTATATATGGCCAGAGTTTTTCCTCTTTTTTCGTGGAAGCGGCTTCCACCACTCCCGGAAGGGCAAGGACATCCCGTATCTCCAGCTCTCCGCCGACACCCAGCGCTTTCTGGGCCTTCCTGATCTTGTTCAAGTATTCTTTCGCCGTATTCTCATTAACGGTTATGCTCTGGAGCGGCTTGCTTTTACTGGTGCTTTCCCTGGATATCTTGACGAACACTTTCCCGCGGTATATCTTGCCCTCAAAGACCTTCTGTACTTTCTCCTCCAGGAAAAAGAACCCGCTTACCGGATTACACGTTATGCTGAGACCTTTATGGTTCAGCGTTTTTATTTCCACATCTATCTTCCCGTAAGGCGAATCCTCAACGGCCTTTCCAAACCCGGTCATTGACCTTATCATGCGACTCTTCTCCTTATTGCGACACTTAAGACCAGGCTTTCCTGGCAATGGTCTCTTCTTTGTCATACGACGGATATATATCCACGATTATCTCCTCGGGACTGAACCATAGTTTTATTTCGCGTTCCGCGTCTACCTGGTTGGCGGAAGCGTGTATAACGTTCTCATATACGCCTTTTGTGGTGATCCTGCCGTAAGCTCCTCTTATCGAAACGCTATCAGCCTCTTCAGGGTTGGTCTTCCCGCATATTTCCCGGACCTTGCTTATCGCGTTCTCCCCCCAGTAGACAAGAGCCATAACTTTTTTCTTGTGATATTCCCCCATTATGTACTTGACCAGGTCCTCGAAGAACGGCTTATCTTGTAGTTCCTTATAATGTTCCGCGGCCAGGGCCCGGCTGACCCGTACCATTTTCGCGCCTACTATCTCCAATTTGGTTTCCGACAATCTCGTAAGTACGTTCCCCGTAAGGGATTTCGCCAACCCATCGGGTTTGATCAGGACCAATGTCTGCTCGTTCATATATCGCCGCCCCTCTTTAATATTGTGAAAAAACTGGTCAATCATGGAGCCCCACGGACATGCCCGTGGTCCCTAAATTATCCTCCTTCGCCTACTTACATTTATATTATCCGGCTACGGAGGATCATCCGCCATTTCATTTTATAACGAAATCCGCCGAAGTAACGTTTCTACGAAGACGGATAAACTTATATTCTAGCAACTAGCGGCGAAAAGTCAACATTCATGATGTTCCAGAGGCGGGAACCGTATTAGAACACTATTATGAACTCTCCCCGGGGCTTATTTTCGGCAAAATACGCGGCAAGCTCTCCAGGCGTCCCTCTTTTAACTTCCTCGAACTTTTTCGTTAGCTCTCTTGCCACGGCTATTTGCCTCTCTCCAAGGATATCCCGGCAATCCTCCAGGAATTTGACGAGCCGGTGGGGGGATTCGTACAGGACGACCGTCCTTTCTTCGTCTTTCAACTTCTCAAGGTGCTTTCGGCGCCTGGAAGGTTTGCTTGACAGGAAGCCTTCGAACACGAAACTCGCGGTGGGTCTTCCCGACAAAGTTAAAGCGGTAATGGCCGCCGATGGGCCCGGAATGGCCGTTACAGGCACATCGGCTTTTATACATTCGGAAATAAGTACGCTTCCCGGGTCCGAGATCCCGGGGGTCCCCGAATCCGAAATAAGAGCTATGTTCATGCCTTCTGAGAGCATGCGGACAAGTTCAGGCGTTCTTTTCCCTATATTATAAGAGTGGTAACTGGTAAGTTTGGTGGATATCGCGTATTCCCCACACAGGATAGAAGCCCTCCGGGTATCCTCCGCCGCGATGAGGTCGACTTCCTTGAGGACCCTTATTGCCCTAAGGCTCATGTCCTCAAGGTTCCCGATCGGTGTACTTACCACGTATAATGTGCCCATATGACCTTCGGTATCCGGTTCATTTCGGCAATGCCGTCATGGCGAATACCATAACAAAAAGAGCCACTGTTTCTATAACACCCAGCACCATTATGTAATTGCCGAACCCTTTTCCCGTTTCTCCAAGCGCGTCCGCCGCGCTGGCTCCGGCCTTACCCTGCATCCAGGCGGAAGCGCCCAGGGCGAGCCCGGAAGCTAGTCCAAGCGCCATCTGGTACGGATATGTGGTCGGGTCCAGGTTCGCCGACTGTATAGCGTTCCTGAGTATCATCCCGTATATGGTCTGCGAAAGCGGCGCTCCCACAAAGGCCACAAGGATGAACGGGGCCATTTTGTTCTGTATAAAAGCTTTTTTCCACGCGCCTATGGCGGCCATCCCGGCTATGCCGGTCCCAAGGGCCGATCCTATAGCGGCGAAAGACAGCGAAAATCCCATGTCACCTAACCCGGAAACCATATTTACCTCCTTTTATGATACAAAGAACTTTAAAGCTCCGTTCCACTTCCCCCGAAAGGGTCATATTTCCTGCCGGACCACTGCATGCCAAGATGCCCCGAGAACTCAAGCATGTTGAGCCGTATCCCGTGCACGATAACCGCCATGCAAGCGAGTATTATGTTAAGCGCGTGCCCCATAAAAAGTATCATGGCGGCCATGAGGGACCCCACTATGCCCTTTGCCCCTCCCAGGGCCATGCTATTAAAACTGTCCGCGACGACTACCGTCGCGAACCCCACCGCGAAAAGCCTTAAATAAGAAACGACATCCGAGAAAGAACTTATTACGCTCAAGGGAAGGTCCGCCAGGGTGGCCAGGGCCCCCTTGACTATACCCCTCTCGGTATTCGAGAAGAACAGCACACAGACGATCCCCGCGATGAACATCCATCCCGCGTACGGCGGAAAAACATTGCCAAGCACGAATTTCCCGGCGGCAAAGAACATGCTCCATAAGATGGCTATCCATCCTATTTCCGATACGGCCTTAGGGGAATTTATGACCCGAATGGCCTTTAGCGCGTGGGCGATGGTAAGATGTATCGCCCCGATCACGAAACATATGAATATCATCAGGTTCTGGTTGTCGCCGGCGAAACTACTTATCGCGGGCACTACCATGTCCCGAAGAAGCGGGAGTTTCGCCAGTTTTTCCGATCCGAACCACGTTCCCGTAATAGTGCCCCAGATAACGGTAGCCGTACTGAGTACGTACATCAGTATGAACGGTTCACGTGGAGCGTTCCTCAATTTCCGCCTGGCGACCGCCGTCAATATAAGGAATAATATGCCATATCCCGCGTCCCCAACGAGCATGGCGAAGAACAGGCTGAAGAACAGGAGAAAATATACGCTTATATCGTATTCCCCGTATCCCGGCAGCGTGTTCATGAACTTGAACACAGGGTCTATTATCCTTATCCACGCGGGATTGGTTATAAGGGTCGGGGTAACATCCGGGTCATCCGGGTCGTTTATGAGATAACCCGCTCCGGCGGCTGAAGCGAGTTCCTTTATCCTGCCTATCTTACTGGCCGGACAGAATCCCTGGACATACGCGAAACCGACCTCTTCCTGCATGCCCAGACGTACCCTGGTGAACTCGAGTTCCTGCCTTATCTTTTCCCTTCCTTCCCTCAACCTCCCCATATGGGCCGCTTCATCCAGTAACACTTTCTCATTAGCGTCAAGCTCCGACATGGCAAGGGCCAGTTCTTCTCTCAGCGTATCCGGGGACTCTTCGGGTACCGGGATCTCATCGAATGGAAGTGTTTTATCCTGGTCTCGCGTGATCAGAGCTACCAGGGCCTGTTTGCCGTCGTACCCGACTATGTGACATTCTTTTTCATCCTCCAGCGTTTTCAGGCCGGCCTTGTCCACACGATACAGTTTTATATTCACCCCACGCCCGGCGATACTTCTGATGTCCGCGGGATCTATTTCCCCCCAGACAGAGAACCAGCCAAGCTTACCTTTCAACGAACTTATCTTTTCGGCTATGACGCCCTTTTCCCTGGCATACTCCAATACCCGGTCCGCGCTTTCGACATGGTCGCCCTTTGCTTGCCCGCCAAGGTTTGCCGCCCGCGCTTTTTTCTCATACCGCGAAAGTGCCTCTATAGCTTTATCCAGTTTGTCTATCCGGTCCTCAAGATAGGACGCTTCGTGTCCCCGGGGTTCACGCACATGCTGTATATGCAATACGCCGGCTTCGCGAAGACCCTTGATGAACCTGTCTCGCGCCCGGGCTGAAACGAGCATGGTTATTTTTTTCATTCGTTCGATCATGGCACCCTGTTCTCCGTTAGCATACTTGGGTCTTATTGCCCCGTCGCCTGCAGTTTTTTCTGGATCTTTTCTTTGGCTATCTTGCCCGTGACCACGGCGGCTGTCTGCATATCACCAAGGTATATTTGTATCTTCCGTATGTTATCTTTGGCGCTGGGGATCATGACCTTCTCGAAAAGGTTGACCCGTTGCGTCGTTATCCTCAGTTCTTCTTTTACAAGTTCATCCTGCCTGAACAGGATAAGCGTTTTAGCGTTCAGTTCAATGACCCGCTTGACCGCCTCGATACCGTCCTTTATCCAGAGAGGTACTTTCATAGGGTCGTATCCCGTCTCCTTAAAGACCGCTTTTTCAAAGACCGGGATATCTATACCCGCGATGTTCCCTTCCTGGGTCTCTATCTTTTCAATCGAGACCAGATCTTCTATCCCGGCCTTTTCCGCGAATACGTCCACCCACTTATATATATTCGCTTTCTCATAGGCCTTTTCCTGTTTGACCTTTTCCAGCTCATTATGTATCTTAAGTATCTCCGTCTGCAGCTGCTGTTTCTTGAGTATGAGCGTGGGCAGGTACTGCCGGAACCTTTTCAGCGCGTCCTTCTGTTTTTTCAGTTCATTCTTTGTCAGCCGTATCTTCCCCATCGCCGCCTCAAATTATTGTTTCGGCCAGAATTTATCCACGAGTTCCGACCTGAAATTCGTCTCTTCCGGCTTGAAACAGTCCGCTAATATCTTCCACCCGTTGTCCAGGGCCTCCTCAAGCGGGGTGTTGACCCCGAGGTCCATCATATGGGACTCGAAAAGTCCTCCGTACTTAAGCATTTTCTTGTCCCAGTCGCTCATCCTGAACCCCATGGACCTTTTTTCTTCCGTTTCCCTGTAATCCGCGTACAGCTGTATCATGCCGTCCATTATGGCCCTATGGTCCTCTCTCGTGTCTTTATTGACCTGTTGTTTAAGCCTGCTCAGCGACCCGAAAGGCTCTATGCGCCCGTTCCTAAGGTAGAATTGCCCTTCCGTTATGTATCCGGTGTTATCGGGAACGGGGTGCGTAACGTCATCACCCGGCATTGTTGTCACGGCCAAGATGGTTATCGACCCGGCCCCTTCAAAATCTACCGCTTTTTCATATCTGGCGGCCAGCTGGCTGTAAAGATCCCCGGGGTAACCCCTGTTCGATGGGACCTGTTCCATGGTTATCGCTATTTCTTTCATGGCATCGGCGAAATTCGTCATATCCGTCAAAAGCACGAGTACCTTTTTCCCATGGAGGGCGAAGTTCTCCGCCACCGCGAGAGAAAGGTCCGGCACCATAAGACCCTCGACCGTAGGGTCAGCGGCGGTATGAACGAAAAATATGGCCCGGGAAAGAGCCCCGCCTTCCTCAAGGGTATTCCTGAAGAACATGTACTGGTCGTACTTAAGGCCTATACCGCCAAGTATGATTATGTCAACCTCTGCCTGCATGGCAATACGCGCCAAAAGCTCGTTATACGGCTCGCCTGACACGGAAAAGATCGGCAGTTTCTGTGACTCGACCAGTGAATTGAAAATATCTATCATGGGGATATTCGTACGTACCATGTTCTTCGGTATGACCCTTTTGGCCGGATTCGCCGAAGGACCCGCTATCTCGACCAGGTTGTCGGTTATGGCCGGGCCCTTGTCCCGAGGTTCTCCGCTCCCGTTGAATATGCGTCCCATCATGTTATCGGAGAATCCCACCTGCATCGGGTGTCCAAGGAACCTTACCTCGTCACCGGTAGAGACACCGCGCGCTCCGGCAAAGACCTGCAGGTAGACCAGATCACCGTCAAGCCGTATTACCTGGGCGAGGGACTTTCCCCGCACACTGGTTATTTCGGCCAGTTCCTCATATCCCACCCCGTCGGTCCGGACGGTTATTACGTTGCCGGCGATATTAAGGATTTTTGTGCATACTTTCCTCATTATTGTCACCTTCCAGTATTTTATCTATTTCCTTCTCGATCTTCTTAAAATCATCACTTTCCATTTTCTTGTAGTTCCAGTCTATGAACTTGTGCCTGAGATTATAGAAAAAGTCCCTGGCATCGGCTTTTTCCTTGATAACAAATTCCTTTTCGAGCACCACGATGACCTTCCCGAAAACATACTGCTGGCGGTCACCGGACGTCGCGGCGTCCACATCATCGAACCCGTTCTGCTGCAGGTATACGCCGTCGAGAAAATCACTCTTCAGGGAGATGATAAAATCATCGATGGATATACCCTCTTCTCCCACGACCTTCATCATCTGTTTTACTTCCTCTCCCTTGGAGAGGATCCTCTTTGCCGTTTCCCTTTGTTCGTCAGGGATAACGCTTTTATACTTGCTCCAGCTTTCCAGCGGATCGATAGAGGGGAATTTCCTGGCATCGGCCCGGGCCCTTGAAAGGCCATGGAACGCGCCTACCACTTTAAGCGTCCCCTGGGTGACCGGTTCCTCGAAGTTCCCGCCCGCCGGGCTGACGGTCCCACCTATCGTAAGGCTCCCGGTACTGCCATCATGCAGCCTTATAAGTCCGGCCCTTTCGTAGAAACTGGCTATTCTGGATTCCAGATACGCGGGATACGCTTCTTCCCCGGGTATTTCCTCGAGCCTGCCGGATATTTCCCTCATGGCCTGGGCCCACCTTGACGTTGAATCCGCCAGAAGCAGCACGTTAAGCCCCATTTGCCGGTAATATTCGGCAAGTGTCGTAGCGGTATAGACCGATGATTCTCTTGCCGCCACCGGCATTGAAGATGTATTGCATATGATTATCGTTCTTTCCATAAGGGGCTTCCCGGTACGCGGGTCAGTTATCTCCGGGAATTCCTTTAGCGTTTCCACAACTTCGCCGGCCCTCTCCCCACACGCCGCTATTATCACTATATCCACATGCGCGTGCCGGCTGGTGATCTGCTGGAGCACGGTCTTACCCGCTCCGAACGGGCCGGGGATGCAATATGTCCCGCCCTTGGCTATGGGGAACATCGTATCGATGATACGGACCTTCGTTTCCAGCGGGTCCACCGGCTGGAGCTTTTCCCTATACGCGGTCACGGGTATCTTGACCGGCCAGTTGAACGTCATTGTGACATTGATATCCTTCCCCTTATCTGTCTTGAGCCTGGCGACCGTATCCTTGATCCTGTACTTGCCCGCCGGGGAGACCTCTTCTACCGTGTATTCTTCCGTCAGGTCGAACGGGACCATGATCTTGTGCTCAAAGATGCCTTCGGGAACATGCCCCAGCGCCATTCCTCCGGTGACCTTGTCCCCTTTCTTCGCGGTCGGAGTGAACTCCCATTCTTTGTCGGAAGATATCGCCTGGAGCTCTTCTCCTATCGGGAGGAAGAACCCGAATTTTTCGGCCATTTCCGGTAGGGGGTTCTGGAGCCCGTCGTATATCTGCGTAAGTATACCCGGACCGAGCTGGACTGACAGCATCTCGCCAGAGAACTCGACGTCATCGCCCACCTTTATGCCCTTGGTGAACTCGAATACCTGAAGAAAAGCCCGGTCGCCGTTTATCTTTATTACCTCGGATTTAAGCCTCTTATCTCCGGTGACCACATACGCGACCTCGTTCTGTATGATGTCTCCCGTAAAACGCACCGTCATCATGTTGCCGTTAACCCCGACGACCTTACCCGTTTGTCTGTTCATCTTTTACCTCACATAGATTATAAAAAAATTTTTCGCCTTCATCCTTGTTGAACGCGGCCAGCCGTTCTTTTATCCTTAACTTCAGGTAATAGATCGCGAGCGCGTTGATACTGAAAAACCCGTCCGCCGCCTTTCCTTCCAGGAAATCCCACTTGGCCCTTTCATATCTCTCCTCCATGACCAGGGGGTTTTCCGCGCCAAGGACCCCTTTAGCCGCGTCCGGCACATAGGTCCTTTCGCTTGCTCCCGGTTCTTTCGCTCTTACGATAGCCCGCCTGAGGGTCATTTCGAACTCCCTCCATTCCCCGGCGAACACGCGTCCTTCCGCGACCGCCTCGTCCTGTCCATCGCCAAACCCCGTAAGGACCCGCATTTCATCCTCAGGGACCCACTTGGCGCATTCCTCAAGAAAGCTCCCGGAAGACATAGGGACTTCAGCGTCGAATTTCAAATACGGCAATGATGCGACCAGATAGTAATATTTATCCATGATTCATCCGCGGCATGTTGATCACTCAACGGCCTTGCTCAGCATCTCGTTTATCTTTGGGTTGAGGAACGTCTTGAGCGCTTCCGCGACCGCCTCGTCGGTAAAATCATAATACGCCTCTTTCCCCTTCAACCCCACACGGAACCCGCTTTCCACGTTCCTGGACACTTTGATGGTCATCCCGCTGCCCATTTTTTCGTTCAGCGCGGCCTTTAGGGCCTCTCCGAGCTGCTTTTCATCCTTTTCTCCCACCAGGACCTCCAGCGCGCCGCCGTCCCGGCTTACCGTATCGGCAAGTTTGACTATAACATCCTTCATGACATCGGGAGTCATGCTCTCGGACACTTTCGCCTTCAACACCTCGCCAAAAAGCCTTATTATACTGTCTTTTAGCGTCAGGATAACGTCCCTTGCCGCCTGCCTTACCGCTTCCTCTCCGCTTACCTTTATCTTTTCGGCTTCCCGCGCGGCTTTCTGGAGCATAGCGTCGCTGTCTTTCTTCGCCCGCCCTTCTATCTCGGCGGCCTTTTTCCTGGCCTGGGCGATAAGGTCCTGCGCCTGTTTTTCCGCCTCGTCCACGCCTTCCTGTTTGATCTTGCTTATTATATTCTGAAGGTCCATCTCCATGATAACTCCTCCCCAAATTTATTTACGCTACGTCAACGCTAAATCCGTGAACGCGGACAAGCCCGCTACGTTAAAATAGATACAAGTAAAACATTCCCGCTCTCGGTAATGTGTTCGGTCCCCGTGCCGTATCCTATGTTATTTCGCGCTTTTCCGTGACCCCGGCTTGACCAGCGGCAACCCTTCCTTGCACAAAGGGCATTCCTCCGGACGAAAAGTAGGTACGTTCAATTTTAAAAGACTTTCATACTTTATGCCCCCGAAGTCCAGTGTACCACCGCTCCTGTCGACCAGGGATATTATCCCGACGGGCTCCATACCATCCTCGGCCAGAAGAGATATCACTTCCCTTACAGACCCTCCCGTGGTAAGGACATCTTCGGCTATAAGTATCCTGTTCGCTGGAATGGCCCTGAAACCGCGCCGCAGGGTCATTTTCCCCTCGGCGTTCCTTTCCGTGAAAATAGCGCGCGCGTTAAGATGTCTGGCGATCTCGTACGCCAACACCACCCCTCCCATGGCCGGTCCTATGATAAGGTCTGGGGCCTTATCCTTGAACCTTTCGGCCAGAGGAGCGCACAACCTGGACGCTATGATCGGGTCCTGGAGAACAAGGGCACATTGAAGATATGAACCGGAGTGTAGTCCGCTGGAAAGCAGAAAATGTCCGGTTTGATAGGCGTTTATCTCCGAAAATATCTCGATTATCTCTTTCTCTTGCATTTTTCCTTGAACTCCTTTTAGCCATATATATTAGCATAGTTATAATATGCTGTCCATTTCGTTTAATATTTTTCGCGCCGCTTCGCGCGGGTCCTCTGCCTCCAGTATAGGCCTGCCCACGACAAGATAGTCCGCGCCTTCATTTATGGCCGCGGAGGGCGTAAGCACCCTTTTCTGATCTCCCGCAACAGACCACTCGGGCCTTACTCCGGGAGTGACCACCACAAAATCCCCGCCTATGTCCTTTTTTATCCTGGCCGCTTCCTTCGCGGACGCCACAACGCCATCAAGCCCGGCGTCGCGGGCTATTCTTGCCAATTCCAGCACCTTGTCCGTCACCGTGCCTGACATCCCCAGCTCTTTAAATTCCGCCTCTCCCATGCTGGTAAGTATCGTAACCCCCAGCAGCAGGGGCCGGTCCTTGGATGTCCCGGCACCTTGGACCGCGGCCTCAAGCATTGCCTTGCCTCCCAGGCAATGAAAATTCATCATGAAAACATGTTTTTTCGTCCCTTCACGCGCCGCGTTCCTGACCGTATTCGGGATGTCGTGGAACTTGAGGTCAAGGAACACCTTCTTGCCAAGCGCTTCAAGGTGCCGAAGTATCCCGTCCCCGTACCCGGTGAACGGGGCTATCCCGACCTTGAATATATCCACTTCCCCGGCAAGGAGGTCCACCATCCTCCGGGCAGAGTCATGATCTTCCACATCCAGCGCCACAATAAGCCTGTCTCTGGCTTTCATCTTTCCCCGGTCCTTTCCCCCGCCTCGAGCGCGCCCGTGAGTTCAGAAGCGTTCTTGATATGATGTTCGGACAAATAGTGCCTGAATTCGGCGAGTATACGTTCATAAGAAACCGGGTCCGCGAGATTGGCGGTACCCGTCTGCACGGCGGCCGCCCCGCATAACATGAATTCCGCTATGTCGGTCCCGGTCATTACCCCTCCTATACCGATCACCGGGATCTTGACCCTCTTATGCGTATCGTATACGGCTTTCAAGGCCAAAGGTTTTATCGCTGGCCCGCTGAGCCCGCCGAAGACGTTACCCAGTACCGGTTTTCTTTTTGCCGCGTCCACGGCCATTCCCAGATACGTATTGACCAGGACCACGCCATCCGCTCCGCCCTGTTCGGCGGCCATCGCTATTTCGCTTATATCCGTGACGTTCGGTGTGAGCTTGGCGAAGACGGGACAGCCCGCTTTCTTCTTAACGATCCTTACCATTTCTTCGGTCGCCTTCGCGTCCTGGGCGACAAGCCGGCTGCTCGTTCCACTGTGGCGCACGTTCGGGCAAGACAGGTTAAGTTCCAGCGCGTCCGGAGAACATTCGCCGGAAAGGACCGCGACACACTCCGCTATCCCGTTCGCGTCCCCGGCGATGCTGACGATAACACGCGTATCAAGCTTTATGAGCTTTTTCAGGGTATCCTCCACAAAGGCCCTGACCCCCTTATTCTCAAGCCCTATGGAATTAAGAAGACCCGAAGCCGTTTCCACGATCCTGGGGGGAGGGTTCCCCTCCCGACCGGCGAGCGTTACCGTCTTCGTTATTATGGCCCCGACCTTTTCCAGGTCAATGATATCGTCGAACTCCCACCCGTTCCCGAATGTGCCCGACGCCACCCATACGGGGTTCTTGAAATCGATACCCGCTATCCTGGTGTTGAGTTCCATATGCTCCTATCCATTCGCTTTTTCATGGGCCCAGTCAATGATACTATGGTCGAATACCGGCCCGTCCTTGCATACAAGTTTATATCCCGTCCTTGTCCTTATGGCACAACCCAGACAGGCGCCGATACCACAAGCCATGTACGCGTCCACCGACACCTCTGCGGGGATACCATATTCATCAGCTATCCCGGACACCGCCGCCAGCATGGACCGCGGCCCGCAGGCGAATATCGTCGTCGCCCCTTTTCCCCGTGCTTTCAGGCTATCCGTTAAGGGCCCGGTAACATATCCTTTGTGCCCCGCGTCACCCGACTCCGTGGAGATGTGGACCTTTGCGCCCGTATCCCTTGTCTTGTCCGCGCAGACCACATGGGATGCCGACCTGGCCCCGATGAATACTTCCGTATCTATTCCCTTACCCGTCAGTACCCTGGCCAGGAAATATAACGGGGCGATGCCGTGCCCGCCGGCGACCAGGAACGCTTTCGCTCTTTCGCTTCCTTCGACCGGGCCTATGTTAAAGCTGTTCCCAAGGGGCCCCAACACATCCACCATGTCGTCCTTTCCCATACATTTCAAGGCATGGGTCGCCTCTCCGACCACCTTGTAAAGAAGGCATATATATCCAGGGCCGGCGTCGTGTATGCCCAAAGGTACGCGCAAAAGCTGTGCCTCATTATTTATTTTAACATTCACGAATTGGCCGGGCCGCGATATGTCCGGCAGTACATCCGAAGCTATTTTCATCTCGAAATGGTCCGGGGCTACGTTCTTGTTATGTATGATCTTTCCCTGTATCACATGTTTTTTGTTTTCACACATAAAAGTCTTCCACTTTAACTGATATATAGCTTAATTGTGGGCTAATTCTCACATTTTACCCTTTATATACTATTTTTCCTCCACATATCGTGTATACTGCGGCGCCCTTCATCTTTTTCCCGATGAAAGGTGAATTCTTGGACTTGGACCGGATCTTGTCGGCGGAGTATACCCATTCTTTCTCCGGGTCTACGATAACGATATCAGCCACCGCCCCTTCCTGTAAGGTCCCCCTATCATATCCCAGTATCCTTGAAGGCGTAGTGGACATCTTATCCACAAGCCCCTCCCAGTTAAGATATTCGCCATCCACGAGCTCCTGTATCCCCAGGGAAAGGGCCGTCTCAAGTCCTATCATGCCGAAGGGGGCGTAATCGAACTCTTTCTCCTTCTCGTTCTCCGGATGCGGCGCGTGATCTGTCGCTATAACATCTATCGTGCCGTCCTCGATGGCTTCCTTTATGGCCTTTACGTCCTCGGCCGTTCGCAGGGGCGGGTTGACCTTTAGATCTGTATCATACCCCCTCAAGGCCCCGTCAGTCAACGTAAAGTGGTGCGGGGTCACTTCGCATGTAACGTTCACGCCGCGTTTTTTCGCCTTTTTTATTATGTCTATACTTTCCGCGGTCGATACGTGGGCGATATGGAGCCTGGCCCCCGTAAGCTCCGCTAGCCTTATATCCCTCTCGACCACGGTTATCTCCGCTTCCCTCGGTATGGGAGCAAGCCCCAGAAGCGTGGAGAAGTACCCTTCGTTCATGACCCCGTCCCCGGCCAGGGCCTTATCCTCACAATGCGATATTACAAGAAGCCCGTTCATGGACGCGTACTCAAGCGCCCTCCTCATGAGCGACGCGTCAGGGACGGAAGACCCGTCGTCAGATACCGCCACACATCCCGCCTCCTTGAGTTCGGCCATTTCGGAGAGTTCAAGCCCTTCACGTTTTTTCGTTATTGCGCCGATGGGAAGCAGGTTGCATTTTTTTAGGTCCCTGGCCCTTTCCAGGAGAAAGGTCACGTCCGCATGGCTATCGCACGCGGGCTCGGTATTGGGCATCGGGCACACCGTAGTATACCCGCCGCTCACAGCGGCATTCATCCCCGTAGCTATGGTCTCGGCTTCTTCCCTGCCGGGTTCCCTTAGATGGGTGTGCATATCCACGAATCCCGGCGCCACGATCTTCCCTTTCGCGTCGATAAGAACGGCGTCTTCATCCTCAAGCCCTTTACCTATTTTGGATATCCTGTCTTTTTCAATTAAAATATCGTATTTCGCGTTCCGTCCGCAGGAAGGATCTACAACCCAGCCGTTCTTTATCAACATTTTCATGTCTGCTCCGTTATATTTTGGATAAACACAGTTTATTTTACGTTATTTCGCGTATTTCACTCCACCATCTCGCTCTTTGCGCGGCTTAACAGATACATTACCGCCATTCTTATCGCCACACCATTGGTTACCTGGTCCAGAATGACCGAATATTCGCTGTCCGCTACATCCTGGCTCAATTCTACCCCCCTGTTTATGGGACCGGGGTGCATGATCACCATGTCTTTTTTGGCATACCTGGCAAGCAATTCAGAATTTATCCCGAATCTTTTGATATATTCCCGGATACTGGGAAAATACTGCTTCTTTTGCCTTTCCAACTGTATCCTGAGCACGTTTATGGCGTCCGTGTCCTTTATGGCGTCGATAAGGTCATAGGTGACCCTTGCCCCCATTTTCTCTATCTGAGCGGGCATCAGGGTTTTGGGCCCACACACTGTTACCTGTGCTCCCAGTTTTGAAAGCGCCCATATGTTACTCCGCGCCACCCGCGAGTGCGCGATATCCCCTATTATGCTTACCCTCTTGCCTTCCAGTGTCCCGAACTTTTCCCTGAGCGTATACGCGTCCAGCAGGGCTTGTGTCGGGTGCTCATGCGAACCATCCCCCGCGTTTATGACCGACGACGAGACCTCCCTTGCCAGGAAATGCGGCGCGCCGGGGCATGAGTGCCGCATTATGATCATGTCTATCTTCATGGCTTCCAGGTTCCTTACCGTATCCTTGAGCGTTTCCCCCTTCTGGAAGCTTGATGAAGCCGCGGCCACGCTCAAAGTGTCCGCGCTAAGCCTTTTAGCGGCCAACTCAAAAGATGCCCGGGTCCTCGTGGATGGCTCACAGAAAAGGTTGACTATGGTCTTCCCTCGAAGCGTTGGCACCTTGGGAATGGGCCGGCTCAGGACCTCCTTGAACCCCCTGGCCTGGTCCAGGATAATAACTATCTCTTCGCGGGAAAGGTCCTCAATGCCGAGAAGGTGTTTCTTTTCCCAATTGAAGGTTTTTCTTTTATTCATTATGCTCCGCTCCTCTTTTATCCCAGCACCACTACTTCTTCAACATCGTCGCTTTCCTTAAGCCTCACCTCTACGCTTTCCTTCTTGGACGTGGGGATGTTCTTCCCGACAAAATCCGGCCTTATGGGAAGTTCCCGGTGCCCCCTGTCCACAAGAACGGCTAGTTGTATGACCGCCGGGCGGCCGAAATCTATAAGCTCGTCAAGGGCGCACCTTACGGTCCTTCCTGTGGAAAGGACGTCATCCACAAGGACCACTTTCCTGCCCGTGATATCGAACTCTATTTCCGTGGAATGTAGCTGCGGTTGTTCCGCCACCTCGGTAAGATCGTCCCTGTATAAAGTTATATCTATCGCCCCTACAGGGATATCCACGTTCTCTATCTTTTTGATGTTCGAGGCTATCCTCCTGGCGAGGAACTCTCCCCTTGTTTTTATCCCAATGATCACGAGCTCGGCCGTCCCCTGGTTCTTTTCCAGGATCTCGTGGGCCATTCTTTGCAGGGTCCTTTTTATCCCAGCCGGGTCCAGTACTTTTGATCTTTCTTTTAATGCCATGTTCTCTCCTTTAAGTCCCGCGTGTAGTCTTATGTTCCTGTTGCGTAAAATTAGTGCTGGGTTCTCGATAGTGGCCTAGCTCGGAAACCCGCTATCTCAAAAAAAAAGCCTCCCTGTCATCCGACAAGCAGGCTAATACAGTTCTTTCCCATCTTTGATCACTCCTTTTAGGTCTCTCCGGACCTGTTTAAAGGCTGATATCCTTTTATGGATAGTACTATCTTTTCCGGATATTGTCAAGGTAAATGTACTTTCTGGGCGGGTAACTGTCTTTTGGTAGTTTTATTGTCGCGGAAACCCGTAAAGGGTTATCTCGTTTGTTTAACGATGTTTATATAAAGTACGCCTTTCCGGAACTCCTGCTCGGGGACATAAGCGTCCATTTGCCCATCCTTAATAACGCTTTCCGTCTCCGCCGCTATCCCGGTCATATCCTCTAGCGTCATTTCCCGGCCCGCTTTTCCCATCAACATATTTGCTGTCTCGAAAGCTACCACCTTATCCAGCCGTACCCCTTTACCCTTGTTAAGCTTGATCGCTTTTATAAAGACCTTTTCTCCCGGGACCATCTCTAGTGCTGGCGCGTCAATGGCCGGTATTTCCGCGCGCGAACTCGCGAACTCCCTTTCTTCTTCAGACTGCCTGACCTTATCGGTATATTGCTGAAGTGACCCGCCTACCGTAAGACCATCCGCGACAGCCGGCAGAAATAGCGACGCAATGATAATTAGCGTTATACGTGTCCTCATTTGGCTTTCCGTTTCGCCGGAAGCGTATTAGTATACTTTCTCATCTCGTACTCCACGTATCCCGCCAATACTTCCTGCACCTTCTCGGGCGGCGGGACCACGAAATAATTTGTCTGCACCGCGTGTCCCAGCTCATGCCCCAGCACATTTATGTTGATGTTCTCACCGTCAATATAAAGCGCATTAAGCATGGATACATAGAACCCGGCCGTCTTCGGTATTTTGCGCCCGAACAGTTTTTCCGCTATTCCCGCAAGACTTTCCCAGTCCTTGCAGATCTTTACGTCACAATTGAACCTCGGGACCCTCATATCGAGTATCTCGGACACGGTCAGGAACATGGTGTCAAACTCGCCTCCCATGGAATAAGGGCTTGGCGCCGGTTCCCGAAGAAGCGCTTTAAGGCTTTGCGGCACGGATATCCGCATAAGCAAGGTCTCCTGGTCCACGCCATTCTCGATATATATGGTAAAGTACCGGCTTTTTACCGTTTTCGCGGTCTTAAACCCGTCGTTCACCTTCATGGAAGCCGCGAACGCGTTCCCACCGGCGGACATAAGCACTGCCATGAGCGCGATAACGACCAGACCCCGGCTAAGGGGCCTTTTATATCTTGTATTTTGAGAGCTCAGAGTCTATCCTCCCGATGTTGTCGCTTATTTTTCCCGTATCCGCGGATCCGAGCCCGCGTTTGACCTCTTCCCAATCGCTTTTTATGGTCCCAAGCGACCTTTGTAGCTCCACTCTCAGCTCATCGAATTCAGCGGCTGTTTTCTTAAGCTGGTCCTTGGCGCGGATATGTATAGAGCCTCTCAGGTCGCCGCTTTTTATCCTTTCCAGTTCTTTCTGCAACCTGAAAAGCGGGCCGGATATCCGGTGTGAGGTAAAAAGGGTAACGGCTATGGTCATTACGGCCGTGAACACGGTAACTATGATAAGTATCCAAATGACCGTAGGCAGTATGAAATCCGCCGTCGTTTTAACGACCACCTTCAGGTTCTCGAAGGCCACGGTAGTGGTTTGCTGGTTCAGAAAATACGTGAAAAGCCCTATCAATACGCTGGCAATGACTATTATCACGCAAAATTTCGTTATAAACCGTGACTGGAAACTCTTATCAATGAAATAGTTCTTTCTCCTGTTCTGCGTGGAATCGTTCATATTTTACCTCCCGGGGCCTATTCAACCCCTATGGCTTTCCTGTCAACCTGTATATTCGCTTTGTTCTTAAGGCTCTGTATCCATGTTTCCAAGAGTATGGACTGTTTTTCCCTCATGAGCTGCCACCTTATAACATCCCTGAGCTCATCCAGCGTTTTCGTGTTCTCGGGATTGGCTTTGATCCATTTCGCGTAGAAATCCTCGACTTCCTGGTCCGACACGCTGAGCTGGGTAGCGACTTCCCGCATTTTCGCCTCGATGACTATCTTGAGCAGTGATTGTTCCCAGAAGTTCTGTATCGCGTCCAGGAAAGGCTTTTGCTTATCAAGGTTCTCTTTTACCCCTTCCTGAAGTATGAGTTTACGGTTGATAAGCGTTTCGAGGAAAGATTCGCGGCTTGCGGGCGTATCTTCCGGGAACCCGGCCTGGGAGAACATCTCCGTGAATTCCGCGGCAGACAACGGATAGTCGTTTATCCTGACCACCACCTCTTCCCCCGATGGCTTGGACGAACATCCACTGCCCAGGGAAAAGACCGCCGTTACGACAAGTATGAACACCCCGTAGGCGACGCGTACAGGGATCTTTTTAAGAGCACACATATATATCCCTCCTTTGTTATTATCTCTATTATATCAATTATAATGCTTTCGGCGTAAAAGAAAAGAAAAAGCCACTCCTTGTGGGGAGTGGCTCTTTCCGTAACCGTCTAGCGCCCGTTTAGGCCTGCGGCTGCCCTTTATCCTCTTCCTCCTGAAGCGCGAGCGGCAAGAGAGATGGATCGACCGCGTTCAGGTTCCCGTCGATGAAATCATACATGTCCGTGCCAAGCGGCGTGGTCTCATACATGGTCATCTCGGTAAGAGGATGATAGAAGAAGAGCTGCGCTTTGTTCGATATCAGTGATATCGGTCCCTGCGTCTGGGCTATCTGGTTCCCCGTGACTACCGTAAGGTCCGGGATCCTGAACTTGAGCTGCTCGGAGAGCAGCCTGCTGAGGTCCATAAGGAACGGTATCTCGGGATATATCTGGTTTATTATCGTATATCCGGTCGACGGCACAGGGCGCTGACTGACAGGATAATTCGCGAACGGCACCCCGCAACCCGTGGATACATCGTCATAGAACACATATCCCGGGGACGAAGCCACAATCGGGGTGACCGGAGCCGTATAATAGTTCTTCGGCACTCCCGGCCTCACTATGCCCTGTATCGCGCCGCTTATCCCCAGCGTACCCGCGAAACCATCGTCGTACGGAGAAGAGACCCTTCCGCCCATCCTGAGCGTAAGTCCCGCCGAAGACGTTCCGCCGCTCGGCAGCGCCGAGTTGTTTCCGGCAAGGTTCCCGGCAAGTACCTGTATGTTCACTTTAAGCGGGTTATACGCCGCCGGGGTAAGGTCGCCCGACGGGCCCGGAAGGCCTGCCGGTGAACCTACGCCAATAGTACCTGTCGGCGCGTTGAAGTACGAGTACCCGCCCGCTATCACGTTCGGTCCGCTCGGAAGAAATGGTGGGTCAAATGTCGGCACTCCAGCCGCCAACTTAACCTTTCCTATCACAACTGGTGCGAAATAATCCGTCTTGGTCCCAAAATAATCCGTCTGAGCGCCCCATTGCGGGTCCAGCGACACATCCATGAGCCAGTTCTGCACCATGGCCGTGGTCGGTGCGGCTATCCCGGCACCCGACATGTACGCGGTAAAGCCCGCGAGATCCGTCATCGGGCACCAGCCGTTACCTGTATATATCGACCCGCCGGTGCTTTCAAGGTATACGCCTCCGTTAGGCGCTACCACAGAGTTGACTATCATATCGTCGGTGGCCACTATGTTGATAAGGCCATTGTTTGCGGCTGTTGACACGCCCATTTCGTTGTTACCCGGCCCCACAGCCCAAGGATCAAGAAGATTGACGGACGGTACATATATGCCAAGCTTGACATCATCTATATCTTTAACATATATATCCCCAGTGCCGTATGATATGGCCGCCAATTGATCCGCGTCCACGTTAAGAGGCGCGAGCGCCGTACCTATCCCGAACTGCGCGACAAGCCTTATATAGTTGGCCGTCACTAGGCTGCCCAGGACATCGGTTATGGACCCTCCATCGGCGAAAATGGCTATTACCGAATCATTCGCTCCAAGAGTCGTAGAATTTGCCGTAAGATTGTTCAGGACCATGTTCCCGCCGGCGATTATGCCTATAGCGGTATGCATAGCACTTGTAGCAACTGTATTGTCTATCGTAACTCCATCCTTTTCGTTGATAAAGATGTTTCCGTTATTCGCTACTGCACGTATAAAATCAACATCCGTATCTATCATATCAGGGTCCGGCCCAAGGAGCAGGAGTTCTCCCAAGGTGGCTGCCGCTACTTTTCCTATATATCCTCCGGCCGTCATATAGAGGTTCTTCGCTTTTATGTTCATTGCGATACCGTTGTTGTCGGTAATATCCCCTGCGGTCGCCGTAAGCGTAACGTCGTTACCGGCGTTTATAGTGCAAAGGCCTATGTTGTTTCCAGCTGTTACGTCAACGTCATTGCCGGCGTTTATCACGCTTGTGTTGTACATCTCCATATCTTTGCCAACATTGATGCTTACGTCCTTACCCGCGTTGATGTTGCTGGAATTGTTCATCGTCATGTCGCTCGCGACCGAAGAACCGGTTATATTGACGTCGTTGCCCGCGTTGATGTTGCTTGCGTCGTTCATAGTTATGTCGTTCCCGACCATCATGGTCACATCCCCGCCGCCTATGGTGTCGTCCGCGCTTATCTTGCTGTTGTCATTCATCGTCACATCATTGGTCACGTTCGCGTCCACCAGGCTAGTCGCTAGTATCTTCGAGTTGTCGTTCATCACAAGGTCCGTAGCGTCCAGGTCCACCGTCGTCGGGTCGATCTGGGCGTTATCGTTCATCGTGATCGTGTTCGCCACGTCCACCTTCGCCAGGTTCACAGCGTCTATCTTCGTGTCTCCCCACATCGTCATGTTGTCGTTCACGTCCAGCTTGACGTCGTGTCCTCCCGTTATGTTGCTCGTTGAGACTATCCCGCTCTGCCCCATAACGAGGTTCTTCATTATATTCACAAGCGCGTCTACCTTCGCCTTGATGTAACTTGAGCCTGTCATCGTCATACCACCGGCAACTACGTCCAGGTTCACGTCCTTGTTCAGAGATTCGATGCTCGAGGTACCGCTCATCGCCACATCGCCTGTCGTTACGTCTATATCCACTCCCTGGCTCGCCTCTATCCTGGCGGCATCCTGCATCGTCATGTTGCCCGTCGCTACGTTGATATCGACTTTTCCGGTAGTTGCGGTTATCGAACTTCCTGTTCCTCCGACCCCGTCCATTGACATGTCTCTCGTTACCGCGACCGTGACGTCATTGTTCGCCGTTATACTGCTGTCGCCTTTCATCGTCATATCGCGGCCTGCCGTTATGTTTGCGTTGTTTCCCGCGGATATCGATGTTTGTTTCCTCATCGTCAGGTCCCTCGTAACGTCTATCTTGGAATTCCCACCGGAGAGAATGCTGCTTTTGTTCTGCATATCCATATCCCTGAGGACTGTCATAGTGAGATCTGTTCCCGCGTTCACTTTGCTCTTGTTCTGCATCGTAAGGTTCCTGCCGACATTTATGACCGCTGTCGTTCCCGCGTTTATAAGGCTCGTGTTCTTAAGGAGAACGTTATTGGCCACACTAAGCACTACGTTCTTAGCCGTTGCGTCCACCGTGCTCCCGTCCGTCATCCTCATATTTCCCAGGGCTACGTTTATGTCAACCTTGCCCGCGTCGGCTTTTATCAAGCTGCCCGCAACTCCGGCTCCGTCGCCATTCATCGTGAGGTCACCCGCGTTCACGTCGACATTAACATCGTTACCCGCCTGTATCCTGCTGGAATTATTCATCGTCATGGTGTTCGCCACGGTGGCGTTAATGTTGTTCGTCGCGAGTACATTACTCGTGTCGTTCATCGTGAACGTCCCGAGGTTCAGGTTCACATCCACCGGATCGATGGAACTCGCGTCGTTCATTACAAGCGCGTTCGTCACCGTCACATCCGCCAGGTTAAGAGCTTTTACCTTGGCGGTATTGTTCATCGTCATGTCGTTATCCACCGTAAGGATAGCGTCGTGCGTCGCGTCTATCCTGGCGGTATCGCTCATCGT
>JAQUQS010000007.1:106952-110691 GCA_028715965.1 Candidatus Omnitrophota bacterium
GCGTCCACCGTGCTCCCGTCCGTCATCCTCATATTTCCCAGGGCTACGTTTATGTCAACCTTGCCCGCGTCGGCTTTTATCAAGCTGCCCGCAACTCCGGCTCCGTCGCCATTCATCGTGAGGTCACCCGCGTTCACGTCGACATTAACATCGTTACCCGCCTGTATCCTGCTGGAATTATTCATCGTCATGGTGTTCGCCACGGTGGCGTTAATGTTGTTCGTCGCGAGTACATTACTCGTGTCGTTCATCGTGAACGTCCCGAGGTTCAGGTTCACATCCACCGGATCGATGGAACTCGCGTCGTTCATTACAAGCGCGTTCGTCACCGTCACATCCGCCAGGTTAACGGCATCTATTTTGGCGTTACCGTGCATTGTCATGTCGTTCAGGAGATTTATATCCGCGTTGTGTCCCGCATCGATAAGTGCGTTCCCCATGCCAAGCCCAAAAAGGGTATTGCCCATCGTAAGATTATCCCCGTCAATGTTTATGTCGTACCCCGCGATGACCTTCGTGTCCCCCAACATCGTCATATCATCGTTAAGGTTTATATCAACGTTGCCAACGGCGTTTATCTCTCCCGTGCCGGCCCCAAACGTAAAAAGGCCGAAGATCACGGTATCCAGATGCCCCATATTGAGGTTGTTCGCCGTGAGCTTTATGTCGTTCCCGGCGGTTACGTCCGTATCGCCGTACATGTCCATATCGCCGTTCAGGTTTATATCAACGTTGTTACCGGCGTCAATAAGCCCTGTCCCGGCACCCGTGGAACTGAACCCCAGGAACGTGGTGTCCACTCCGCCCATTGTCAGGTTATCCGCGCCTATGTTGATATTGTTGATGGCGGTCACCTTTGTCGCCCCATACATGGTCATATCGTCATTAAGGTTTATGTCGACATTGTGCCCGGCGTCGATAAAGCTCGACCCGCTGGTAGTATAGCCGGCGAAAGCGCTTCCGCTCATGGTGCCCATCGTCAGGTTATCCGCGTTTATTATCGCGTCTGTCCCGGCCACCACATTACTCCCGTCGGTCATGGTCATATCCCCGGCGGCTACATCGATGTCCACTTTGCCCGCGTCCGCCTTTATCGAACTTCCCGCAACCTCTCCGCCGTCGCCATTCATCGTGAGGTCACCCGCGTTCACGTCGACATTAACATCGTTACCCGCCTGTATCCTGCTGGAATTATTCATCGTCATGGTGTTCGCCACGGTGGCGTTAATGTTGTTCGTCGCGAGTACATTACTCGTGTCGTTCATCGTGAACGTCCCGAGGTTCAGGTTCACATCCACCGGATCGATGGAACTCGCGTCGTTCATTACAAGCGCGTTCGTCACCGTCACATCCGCCAGGTTAAGAGCTTTTACCTTGGCGGTATTGTTCATCGTCATGTCGTTATCCACCGTAAGGATAGCGTCGTGCGTCGCGTCTATCCTGGCGGTATCGCTCATCGTCATATTGTTCTGGACGTTTATGCCCACATTGCGCCCGGCGTCGATGTTGCTGCCGCCGCTCATCGTAAGGTCGTCGTCCACTCCGCCCACGACCTCGGCATCCGCTCCCACCGTGACCTTTATGTCCCGGCTGGCCACAACGGAACTCGTGTCCGCCATCGTCATGTCCGCGCCTGTATTTATATTCACGTCGTTGCGCGCTCTTATGGAACTCGTACCGCTCATTACAAGGTTGTCATCCGCGTTGTCCACGTCGGCGTCGAGCCCTACGTTTATATTGGCGTTATTCCTGGCGCCGATAAGGCTCGCGCTATTCATCGTCATGTTGCGATCGACATCCACATTGGCGTTACCGCCCATAGCAAGCACCTTGCTCGAATCGTTCATCGTGAGGTCGCGGTGTATTTTCAGTACAGCGTCTATCCCTGTCAACATCTTGGAGGTATTGCTCATGGTAAGGTCGAGCGCCGTCTCTATGATAGCGTTCTTTGCGGCCTGCACCAGGCTTCCGTCGGTCATTACCATACTTCCGGCGGCGACGTTGATATCCACTTTCCCGCTATCGGCGATTATCTTGCTGCCGTCGGCGCCCGCGCCGGAACCGTTCATTACAAGATCTCCGCCATCAACATCGATGTCGACGTTGTTACCGGCCTGTACCGTGCTCTTATTGTTCATCGTCATGCCGTTGGCCACATCGATATTAACGTTGTTGTCCCTCGCCTTTATTATGGCTTCATCATTCATCGTGATGCTATCGGCGTCCACCCTGACATCGTTTATGCCTCTTATCCGGCTGTGATTGTTCATGAGAAGCGCATTCGTGATGTTCGCTATGACGTTCCTCGCCGCGAGTATCTTCGAATGATTGTTCATCGTAAGAGCGTTCGCCGTGACCTTGGCGTCCTGCCCGGCGTTTATCTTGGAACGGTTGTTCATCGTCATCTGTCCGCCGACGTTCGTTATGTTCACGTCGTTACCGGCGTCGATAAACGTATCGTCGTTCATTGTCATGTTATTCGTAACTGAACCGGTTATATCGTTCGTCGCGGTAATATTGGAAGAGTCGTTCATCTCCAGGAATCCCAGAGAGAGATTAACGTTAACCGGATCGATGGAACTCGTGTCATTCATCGTAAGTTTCTGGTTAACCGTGACATCCGCCAGATTCACCGCGTCGACTTTTGTCCCGTCGTTCATCGTCATGTTGCCCGTTACATCAATGTCAACATCTTTTGCCGACTTTATTGTCGTTACAACGTCAAGACCGTCCACATTGCTGTCATTCATCACGAGGTTCCCGCTCACCCCGACGTCCGTTAGGCCATTCGCCGCGCTTGTGCTTTCGATGACCGTGGAATCGTTCATGGTAAGGTCCCCGGCGGTAACGTCGACCTCGGTCGTGTTCCCCGCGCGGATGAACGCCCTATTGTTCATCGTCATGCCGTCCTTTACCGTAATATCCACTTTATTGTCCGCCGTAACATTACTCTTGTCGTTCATCTCAAGTGTCCCGATATCCATGATAACGTTGGTCGGGTCTATAGACGAATCGGCATTCATCTCGAGCTTCCCTGTAACCGTGACATCCGCGAGATTCGTCGCGTTGATCTTCGTCTTGTCGTACATCGTCATATCCCCGGCGACATCAACTTCGACATCCGTTCCTCCGGAAATATAGCTCGCCCCCGCCGCGAGAAGCGGATCTCCCATAACCAGGTTGTTCCCGACACCCACAGTCGCCTTCTGTGCCGCGGTAATGTTGCTTGTGGACAGCATGCTCATATCCCCACCAACGGTGACATTCGCATTGGTCCCAGCTATTATCCGGCTGTTGTCTTTCATATCAAGGCTCCCGGCACCCGTCACCACGACCGTCGCAACTCCGCTTGTTGCGCTTGTTGCCTGGACTTTGGTGTCTTCCCCCATTTCCATACTTCCCGCGGTAACGTTTGCCGTACTCCCTCCCACTATAGTACTATCTTCTTTCATATCCAGCTTGCCGGTAACATTAACATTGGCCGAATCGCTTCCTTGGATATGGCTATTATCGTTCATTATCAATCCGCCATTCGTGGCCTTCACGGTCGCATTCCCCGTCGCTCCTCCCGCGGTAACCCTGCTGGCGTTCCACATGGTCACATCCCCGTTAGTCGCCTCGACGGTCGCGTCCCCGTTAGTCGCCTCGACCCGCGAATTCCTGTCCATCTCTACCCTGCTACCTTTAGCGATCGCGCCACTGCCTCCAACTATAGTGCTGTCCTCTTCCAGTTTGACCG
>JAQUQS010000007.1:110791-114095 GCA_028715965.1 Candidatus Omnitrophota bacterium
CTCCCGTAGCCGTAACTTCCGCATTTGCCCCGGCGGTAACATGGCTATTATCCCACATGGTTATCCCGCCATTCGTGGCCTTCACGGTCGCATTCCCCGTCGCTCCTCCCGCGGTAACCCTGCTGGCATTCCACATGGTCACATCCCCGTTAGTCGCCTCGACGGTCGCGTCCCCGTTAGTCGCCTCAACCCGCGAATTCCTGTCCATCTCTACCCTGCTACCTTTAGCGATCGCGCCACTGCCTCCAACTATAGTGCTGTCCTCTTCCAGTTTGACCGCTCCCGTAGCCGTAACTTCCGCATTTGCCCCGGCGGTAACATGGCTATTATCCCACATGGTTATCCCGCCATTCGTGGCCTTCACGGTCGCATTCCCCGTCGCTCCTCCCGCGGTAACCCTGCTGGCGTTCCACATGGTCACATCCCCGTTAGTCGCCTCGACAGTCGCGTCCCCGTTCGTAGCTTCAACACGCGAGGTAATCCCCATCTCTACGCTGCCGCCTTTAGCGGTCGCGCCGCTGCCGCCGGTTATAGTGCTGTCTTTCTCAATCTTTAGCGCACCCGTTGCCGTAACTTCGGAAGTGGTCCCGGCTGACACATGGCTATCGGCCTTCATTGTTGCATCACCAGATGTAGCGTCTATCTTGGCCGCTCCACCCGTCGCTTCAATTGTCGCGCTTGACTCCATCCCAACACTGGCAGCCGTAACATTAACATCGTTATTTGCGATAAGCTTTGCTATGTTAATAAATGTACCGCTCACCATCGCGAACATCGCTCCCGCGGCAACGTTAATATTATTTGCCGCGGTAACGGCAACTTTATCGATTATCACGTTACCTGTTGCTGAAAGGTTTACCGTACCGCCGCTATTTATGGCGGTATTGACATACAAGTCCGGGTCATCTATAACCTGCAGATTTACATCCCCTGTTGTAATTATCGCGCCGTCGACATAAAGATCGCCCGAGTTCACGAAAGAGAAGCTATTCCCCGCGAATGCCGCAAGATGCAATACCCCTCTATGGAACAATGACAGGTCGCCGGTCGTATGGAATACCGCGTTACCTATATACTCGATCGGCGCCAAGTCCCCTCCGCCAATACCGCCGTTCAGCGCGTTAAATATGACATCCTTTGCCGTGATGTCAAAAACGTCGTCTACGGACATTCCCGAGATAATAGTTGGATTCTCGTCGTAGTTGTCTTTAATATCACCGTTCACCGAAGTCAGCGTGACCGTTCCCGCGATAGGTACGCCTGCTGACCCGTCGAACACGCCGCCGTTAGTCGCGATATTATTTACATAAAGGTCTCCATCGGCCTTGAGGTCGATGTCCCCGCCTGCCGTCACTACCTGCCCGGTCGGGGTCACCTTCAGTATCCCGGTCGATTCAACGCCTACCGCCTGTCCCGCGGCTGAATTGGTTATCCCGACCATGTCGCCGGAAAGCGTCGTTACTGTAGTTATGTCAAGGTCGCCTGTATTCTTTATTTTAAGTGTACCCGTACTTGAGTTCTCGGCCGCTATGTCGCTTACCTGCGTTTCAAGAACATCGTCCCCGACTACTGTATCCTTTATCCCGTCCTTGAGTTTCATGGCAAGTTTATCAGCCACTATATCTTCGCCGCTTGAATTCTTGTCATATAGGGCGCCGTCAACGTCGAGGCTCACAAGGTCGCCTGACTTTACGGCACTCTCGAGCGTAAGATCCGAACGCGTCGTAAGATATACATCCCCATCGGACGCCTGGTTATCCACGCCCGCGCCGGTTACCGTAAGGTTCCCGGTGTTGTCTAGCATGATATTGCCGCTTGTCGTGTTCACAGCCTCGATCTTTGAGACCTCTGTCTTGATAGCATTGCTTGAGCCTATGCCATTCGTCGCGGCAAGTTCCGCCCTTGTGGCGGCTATATGCGTCGGCCGCAGCGCGCTTCCCGTAATCGCTCCGCCTGCTGTAAGTTTTACTGTGTTGCCAAGCGCCTGGACCTTCTCGTTTATGCCGAGGTTCCCCGTGGTCTCTATACCTATATTACCCGCGTCGTTGGTAACGCCCGTCGTACCGCCTACCAAAGTTATGTCCAAGTTCCCTGTATTGCTGACGTTGATGTCACCGGAAGTTGTGTTATGCGTCGCTATCTCGGAAACCGCTGTATTTATAGCGTTAGCCGAACCTATGCCGTTTGCCGCTAAAAGTTCCGCTTTATCCGCGGCTATATGGGTCGCAACGCCCGTTTTGCCCGTTATGGCTCCTCCCGCGGACAATTTAACCGTATCCAGTGCCTGAACCGTTTCGGATATGGCCAGATTCCCGGAAGTCTCTATTCCTACATTACCTAAGTTGTTGGTGACTCCTGTGGTACTGCCTACGGCGGTTATGTCAATATCCCCCGTATTACTTATGTTCACATCGCCGCCAAGGGTGTTCTTCGCGGCAAGGCTATTCACCTGTGTATCAAGGATATTGTCCCCTGCTCCGTTATCTTTTATCCCGCTCAGAGTATTAAGTTCGAGTTTGTCGGCGGTCACGTCCACTCCGGCGTGTTTATCATAAATAGCGCCGGTGACGTTGAGGCTCGCGGTGTCACCCGTCGTTACCGCTCCCTCTAAAGTAAGGTCCGCGACATTAGTGAGATTTACATTTCCGCTCGCGTCGTTATTCGTTATACCGTTACCGTTTACGGTAAGAGCTCCCAGATTCGAGAGATTAACATCCCCGGAAGTTGTATTAAGGGCTTCCAGACTGGATACCAAACTCTGTATAGTGTTCGTCATGCCGATGCCGTTAGCCGCTTTTATCTTGAGGTTCCCGCCGGTTATACCAAGGGTCCCCGTGGTGCGATCTACGGCCCCACCAGCCGCTGTCAGTTCTACATCTCCCGCTGAAAATATCGTCCCAACCGTTACGTTACCCGTCCCATTATTCTCGTCCGAGCCGGAACGTATAGTAACTTTTTTCCCTGCGGTTGTAGTCATTATAAACGTCCCCTTGTCTTGGACAAAGTCGCCACCGGTGTCAAGCGTTGGCGGTGTGCCCGGCAAGGTGATGCCGGAAGCATTATTATTGTCTGCCCTTATAGTAAGGTTCCCATTGGCTATAACAACGTTACCGGTAACCGTAACGTTAATATTATCCTCAAAACTCTGGTTCCCGAACATAAATGTGTTACCTATGTTCGTATCACCGTCATTCATGTTGTATTCGCCATCGGATGCCGTGATAGTCCCGGAGAAATCTGCGCCTTGCGCGTCTACCGTTATCTTCCCGCCTTCGGCGTTGAGTTCACCCGTTGTCTTCACGCG
>JAQUQS010000008.1 GCA_028715965.1 Candidatus Omnitrophota bacterium
CATCCTTTTTCCGGATGAAGATGTCGAAAAGGCCATTATCAGCCTTTCTTTCCCGTCATTCAGGGACATATGTCTTGAGAACGGTCTTGTCCGCGCGGGTGCCGGGCTCAGGATGAACGAGTTATTGTCGTTCTCCTGCAGGAAAGGGCTTACAGGATTCGAGGGGTTGGCGGGGATACCCGGGACCATAGGCGGGGCGCTTGTCAAGAACGCTTCCTGTGAGGGTTCGATAAGTGATCATCTCGTTAAGGTACTCCTGATGGATGGGGCCGGTAACATGCGTTGGGTGTCCAAAGATGAGATGGGATTCGGATACCGCTCATCATCAATACTGTCCGATGAGGTGGTCGTTGAAGGTGTGTTCAGTATTAAGGAGGATGACCCGGACAATGTCCGTAGCAGGGTAAGGGATAGTTTTTTGAGGAAAATGAGGAAACAACCGCTTGAGGGTCTGTCCCTGGGAAGTGTGTTCAAGAACCCTGAGGGGATGATGGCATGGGAACTTGTGGACCAGGTAGGTATGAGGGGATACAGGTCCGGTGGCGCGGTCGTTTCCGTGAAACACGCTAATTTCATCCTGAATGGATCCGGCGCGCGCGCCGAAGATGTCAAAAATATCATAGGAGAGGCCCAGAGAAGGATCCGGGCCGAGTTCGGTATGACGCTCGAGCTTGAAATAGAGGTGTTATGAATTTCCACGCGGGAACAGGGGATATGATGTCCTCAATAGAGGGACTTAAGGGGAAGCGTATTGGTGTCCTGGCGGGGGGGCGTTCCAGCGAGAGGGAGATAAGCCTTAAGAGCGGTCGCGCCGTATTCTCATGCCTGGAAGCCAATGGTATGGATGTCACTTTCCTGGATGTGGATGACAACTCTGTAGAAGAAGCGGTGAAGGCAAGCGGCATAGATATCGCTTTCATCGCGCTTCATGGCAGGTTCGGCGAGGACGGGAAGCTCCAGGCCATACTTGAAGGTATGGGTATCGGATACACCGGGTCCGGTCCGCGAGCTTCCGAACTGGCCATGGATAAACTGGCGTCCAAGGAACGTTTCCTAAGTGCCGGATTGAAAACGCCCGAGTATCTGGCGCTTGATCCGGGGCGGTGGGTAGACCCTGATGGGCTGTGGGTACCGTGCGTGGTGAAACCACGGTATGAGGGATCGAGCTTTGGTCTTACCGTAGTAAGGAAAAAGGACGGGATCGCGGAGGCTATAAAGAAAGCCGCGATTTTTGGTGAGGATGTGCTGATCGAAGAGTATATACATGGACGGGAGCTGACCGTAGGGGTATTGGGCGGGAAGGCATTGCCGATCGTTGAAATAGTGACGCCGGAACAAGTTTATGATCACGACGCCAAATATGTACATAAAAGCACCAGGTATCTCGTCCCGGCGGACCTTAGTCTGGAGGTCGCGCGGGAGGTGCGGGAAGCCGGATCGCGGGCACACGACAGTCTTGGATGTGAAGGTTTTTCCAGGGTGGATATAAGGCTCAGCGAACGTTCGGAAGCATATGTGCTTGAGGTGAACACGATACCCGGGCTTACGGAGAGAAGTCTTTTGCCGATGGCCGCCGCCGCATACGGGCTGGATTTTTTTGGATTATGTGTTAATATGCTGATGAGCGCAATGTCCCGTGCCGGGACTAAATGACGCAGGATACATTGAATAAAGGGGGGGGATAATGTCGGCAAAACGGAATTCCGGGAGAAGGCAGAATGCCAAGAGGACGTCTTCCGGGGGGAAGGCGATAGACGTGGCGAATTTCATAGCGCTTCGCGTAGTCCCTGGCATCGTTATATCCGCCATAGTGCTGGGTCTTCCGGGATACGGGTTATACCGGTTCTTTAAATACGGGGATTTTTTCCGGGTGAAACAGGTTGTTGTTAATTCGGACGATCCCGGGGTCTTTGCCCCGGTGTCCAAGGACCTGAACAAACGTTACGTGGGGCATAACATATTCAACGTGGATGTTAAGTACGCCAGAAGGATGGTAGCCAAAGAACACCCGGAGCTTAAGAAGGTCACGGTGAGGAAGGTGTTCCCTGATGTCATCGAGATGGACGTGGTAACAAGGAAACCCGTGGCTGTTATCGAGTCCGGACGCGGGATCGTGGTGGACGCGGAGAACGTAGTGCTGGGTTCTGACATGATGACCCCCGGGCTCATAAAGATCAAAGGCATCAGTTTTTTTCTGAACGCCCCTACTAAGGGAGAGAAGATAGACAACAAGGCCCTGGATGCCGCCGTGAACCTCCTCAGGATCATACAGAACAATAAGGGTCTCAGAAAAGAAGGGATAGATTACATAGATGTCACGGATCGCAACAATCTTATGGTCGGGATAAGCGGTGCTACGGTAAAAATAGGCGCGGAAGACCTTGATGGAAGAATAAAACGACTTGGAAGCATACTTAACGATCCGGCAATGGACCTGAAGCACATAAACTATATTGACTTGAGGTTCGAGGATACGGTCATTTCCCCTAAATAGGCATATGGAGGGAAGAGGGAATACATGTTCGCTATAATAAGCGCCGTAAATGACAGCCTTGACGGGATATTGGTCAGGCCCATGAAGAATGGGGACCTTTTCCCGGAGGACTTCTGCCGCGGTTCATCCAGGGGGTTCAGTGGCGGTATAGTGTCTGATATATGTACTGCCACCGAGAGTCTGAACGATATCCTTGGCAGGATGCAGAAAAAATGTAAAGGGCGGATAAGGGACGTCTATTCAGTATTGACCTCGACCTCTGTAGAAATAACTCCCTCATCGGGCCTGGTCCTCTTGTCCAGGTACGGGCGTGAAGTAGAGAAAAGGGATGTAAACAGATGCGTAGAGATCGGGGCGACCATGCGTCTTCCTCTGGACCGGTATATAATACACAAGATAGTTACCGGGTTCAGCATAGACGGCGATCCTGATATAAAGAACCCAATAGGGCTTGACGCGGTCAAATTAAGCGCCGATATCAATGTGCTTACCTTGAATTCTTCGATAGTCAACAATATGTCCAAATGTATCTCCTACGCGGGGTATGTCCCTGCCGGCTTCTTTTTCTCTGGCATAGTGACTTCGTATCGGTCTCTCTTTGATGAGGATAAGGAGAAGGGTGTACTTTTGCTGAATATATGCAGGGACATGACCGAGGCGACGATATTTTACAAGGGTACTCTGACGGGATGCAGGGTCTTTTCTCTGGGGGTGAATGACATGAACAGTCTGGATGGAAATATTAACGCCGCTGTTCTTAATGATCTTGCCGCGGCGATAAGGGTCCTGCCTGGATCCGATAAAATATCCAAGACCGTGGTCATCGGACAAGGGAAACAGACGGATGACCTGATAGAATCCCTTGAAAAGGTCTTGTCTACCCCGGTCGAAGCCGGAACTTGCATATCCCGCCATTTTGAACAGCTCCCTATCGATAAGGACGGGTATACGGCCGTTCTCGGATGTGCCGACCTCCTGGCCGAGGAAGAAATAGGGAAGAACCCGTTCAGCGATATACCACGCTGGCTGGTATTCAAGGCGAACAGCTTCCTGAACAGGTATTTTTAGCACAAGTTATTTAAACGCAGCTACTTAAGGCGTGACGACCTTATCCGGCCCCGGCCCATTCCCGGAATACTTTTCTTAAACCTTTCTGCTATAAGTAATTGTTATTAATTATATAAACACACTGTGTTGACATTGCAGGTAAATTATGATATTTTTAACCGTTGCAAGCTTTGATCCGGGGGTATTTTATGCAGGCAGTGAGATTAGGTGTGATAGGATGCGGGAACATGGGGGCGGCTATAACCAGGGCCCTTGTGGAAAAAAAGATACTGCAGTCCGAGACCATACTTATAAATGATAAGGATATGGATAAGCTCAGGAAACTGGGTGAGTCCACGGGTGTGTCCGTAGCTTCCCTGGATGAATTGATGGCGCGTTCCAATATGTTGCTCTTCGCGGTCAAGCCCCAGGATTTCGGCACGGTCGCGGGAACGGTCAAGGGAAAGATATCCGGGCATATGGTGCTTTCGATAATGGCCGGGATCAGGATGGCCGGGATAAAAGAGGCCCTGGGCGGGGACATACCTGTCGTCAGGGCGATGCCCAATATGGCCGCGTCCGTACAGGAAAGTATGACCTGTCTGTCCTTCAGTGGGATGGAGACCCTGCCAGTGGAAGTTAAGAACATATTCGGGGCGATAGGTGAAGTAATGGTCCTCGAAGAGGGACTCCTTGATACGGTGACAGCCATGTCCGGTAGCGGCCCGGCATATCTTTTTTATCTTGCCGATGCCATGATCTCTGCTGGAGAAAAGAATGGCCTGTCGCGTGAACGGTCGGAGATGTTGGTCCGGCAGACGCTGCTGGGGGCTGTTGTTCTTTTGAACCAGACCACGGTGGGGGCCGCTGAGCTTATCAGGGCGGTCGCGTCAAAGGGTGGTACGACGGAGGCCGCATTGACGGTCATGGATAAAGCCGGGCTGAAAGATGTCGTTGAGAATGCCATATCCGCCGCCAAGAAAAGATCGGAAGAGCTTTCGGCGGGATAGGGGATATAGGAGATAGGAGCTAAGATGTTCGTATTGGCTGAAATAATAAAAGGTATAGGGCTTCTGGCGTCCCTGGTATTCGACATACTTTTTTTCCTGCTGGTGGTCAGGATAATACTGTCCTGGGTGAATCCTGACCCGTATAATGAGTTCGTCAAGATCGTGTACAGGATAACGGACCCGATACTCGGACCGTTCAGGAGGTTGCCGCTCCAGATGGGTGGCATTGATCTTTCCCCCATACTGGTCTTCATCCTCCTGTCCGTCCTACGCAATGTGGTGCTTAACGTTATATACCAATTTGCGTTAAAACTGGTGTAAATGCATGAGATTAGAGCTTAAGGTGATACCGAAATCCTCACGTAACGTGATAGTGGAAGAAGGCGGGACGTTGAGGGTCTATGTCACGGCGGCACCGGACAAGGGAAAGGCCAACAAGGCGGTAATAGATCTTCTGTCTGAGAGATACGGCGTACCCAAAAGATGTGTGCGTTTTATAAAGGGAGAATCCTCCCGGACCAAGGTAGTGGAGGTGCTTACAGATGGGTAAGACCGGAGTAATAGGCGGCAGCGCGCTTTATTCCATAGAGGGACTTAAGGTGACGGAAAAGCGGACGGTAGACACGCCGTTCGGTCCGCCTTCGGACGAGTTCGTTGTCGGGGAATTGGCCGGTTCTAAAGTGGTATTCCTTCCCAGGCATGGGAAAGGACATACTATATTGCCCAGTGAGCTCAATTATCGGGCGAACATATGGGCGTTCAAGTCCCTGGGGGTGGATCGGATAATATCCCTGTCGGCCGTAGGCAGTATGAAGGAAGAATTGCGCCCGCTTGACGTGGTCCTGGTGGACCAGTTCATAGACAGGACGAACCAGGCAAGGCCTTCGACATTTTTTGGTGGAGGCATAGTCGCGCATATTCCTTTTGCCGAACCTATCTGCCATGAGCTCAAGGATACGATACTTCGCGCCAACAAGGATGTGGGGGCCAGGATACATGATGGCGGTACATACCTGAACATGGAAGGTCCCGCGTTTTCGACCAGGGCGGAATCCCTTCTTTACCGCAAATGGGGAGTGGATGTTATCGGCATGACCAATATGCCGGAGGCCAGGCTGGCGCGCGAAGCGGGTATATGCTATGCCACGGTGGCCATGGTCACGGATTATGACTGCTGGCACGAGGTCGATTCGGGGGATAGCGTTACCGTGGAAATGGTGATAGAGAACTTGAACAAGAACGTCGAGGTGGCGAAAAAGATACTGGTGAACACCCTGTCCGCGATCTCCGTAAAGCGCGGGTGTTCCTGTGGAGATACTCTTAAGAACGCTATAGTAACGTCGAGAGAGATGATCCCGGAAAGCGTAAAAAAGGAACTGGCCCCGATACTGGAAGGCCTTGTGTAATACGGAATGAGGATGTGAGATGAAACAGAAGAGTACGGATAAAGGATATAAGGAAACACTTAACCTCCCGAGGACGGAGTTCCCGATGAAGGCCAATCTCCCCCAAAGAGAGCCGGAAACCTTGGAAAAATGGGGGAAAGAGGATATATACGGGGCTATCATTAAAAAGAGGGAGCACTCTTCGAGGTCTTTTATCCTGCACGATGGGCCTCCGTACGCAAATGGGCACATACACATGGGGCACGTGCTTAACAAAACGCTAAAGGACATATGCGTTAAATACTTTTCGATGAAGGGATATTACGCGCCGTATGTGCCTGGATGGGATTGCCACGGGCTTCCGGTGGAGCATCAACTGCTCAAAGAGCTGAAGGTGTCGAAGCACGATGTCGACCAGGTCGACTTCCGGCGTAAGGCGTATGATTACGCCATGAAATTCGTGAAGATACAGTCGGAGGAGTTCAAGCGACTGGGTATCTTCGGGGATTGGGAAAAACCGTACTTGACGCTTACCAAGGAATACGAGTCCAGTATCCTGACCGCGCTGGCGGACCTTTTCGAGAAAGGATACATATACAAGGACCTGAAACCTGTCAACTGGTGTAAGAGTTGTGAGACCGCGCTGGCCGAGGCCGAGGTGGAATATGAGGACAAGGAATCGCCGTCGATATATATAAAGTTCCGCACGGAGAAGGATGAGGCCGGGAAGAAAACCTTTTTTATCGTATGGACCACTACCCCGTGGACCTTGGTCGCGAACGTAGCCGTGGCCCTTCATCCTGACCTGGAATACTCACTGGTGGATACGGGGGAGGAAGTCTGGATAATGGCTTCGGAGCTTGTAGATAAGATAGCCGAAAAGGCCTATTTGGAGGGGCACAGGATAGTCCGCAGGATGTCAGGAGATGCGGTGGCCCGTGAGTTCGCCTCAAGCCGCCATCCATTCCTGGACAGGGTGTCGGTCACTGTAACGGCTGGGTACGTTACAAAGGAAGAAGGTACGGGTTGTGTGCATACCGCTCCGGGACACGGACAGGATGACTATATCACAGGCAGGAAATATGGTCTTCAGATAATAATGCCGGTCGATGACAGGGGACGCTTCAAGGCGGAAGCCGGAGACCTCGCGGGCATGGATGTTTATGACGCGAATGAGAGGATAATTGAAAAACTCTCTTTGTCGGGGACTTTGGTCCGCGAGGACAAAGTGAAACATTCCTATCCGCATTGCTGGCGATGTAAAAGACCGATAATCTTCAGGGCTACCGAGCAGTGGTTCATGAACATAGAACACGACGGGCTCAGGGAACGTCTCGTTAAGGCCATTGGGTCGGAGGTGAAATGGGTGCCTGTTTCGGGGCGTGAGAGGATAAAGGCCATGGTCGAGGGAAGGCCGGACTGGTGCCTGTCAAGGCAGCGTTACTGGGGTGTGCCTATCCCGGCATTCAAATGTGTTTCGTGCGGGTCTTCTTTCTCCAGCGCCGGATTGATCCGGAGCGTGGCGGGACTTACGGCCCGTGAAGGGTCTAATGTCTGGTTCGAGAAAGACGCTAATGGTCTTCTGCCCGCTGGGACCGTATGCGCATCATGCGGGTCTTCGGAGTTCGTGAAGGAAGGGGACATACTTGACGTCTGGTTCGATTCGGGAGTGAGCCATAAAGCTGTATTGGAAGCCCGGGAAGGACTCTCATCCCCGGCGGACCTTTATCTGGAGGGATCGGACCAGCACAGGGGATGGTTCCAATCCTCTCTCATAACTTCCATGGGTATGTGTGGCCGGCCTCCGTATAAGCAGGTACTTACGCATGGTTTTGTGGTGGATGGCGATGGTAAAAAGATGTCAAAATCGCTGGGGAATGTCATAAAACCCCAGGATATAATGAAAAAATACGGAGCCGATATATTGCGCTTGTGGGTCGCGTCAAGCGACTACGAGGGTGATATAAAACTTTCAACAGAGATATTGGACAGGCTTGCTGACGGGTACAGGAAGATCAGGAACACTTTCAGGTTCCTCTTGAGCAATCTATACGATTTTGACCCGGCAACTGACGCGGTGGGAGCGAGGTCCATGGAAGAAATAGACAGGTGGGTATTGTCCAGGCTCGTATCCCTTGTCGAGAAAGTTACGGAGAATTACGACGCGTGGGATTTTTATAAAGTTTATCGGTCCATATATGATTTCTGTGTATATGAGGTCAGCGCGTTCTATCTGGATGTCTTGAAGGACTCGTTATACGTGGATCTTGCCCATTCGCCCAGAAGAAGGTCACATCAGACCGGTATGTTCATGCTGCTTGAAACGCTGGACAAGATGCTGGCGCCTCTTATGCCTTTTACCTCTGACGAGGTCTGGGGATATGCGGGACTTCCGGGAAAGGAAAAAAGCGTGCATATGTCCGACTGGCCCGACGTTCAGGGAATGAGGAAGGTGTATAAGGATGAGGACCTGGACAGGAAATGGGCCGGCATACTTTCTCTCAGGGATGAGGTAATGAAGGCTCTTGAACGCAACCGGGAGAACGGGCTTATCGGAAGTTCCCTGGAAGCGAAAGTGATATTTCACTCCTCGGATGCGGATGCGGGGGAGCTTGTTTCCGGCGATCCGCGGCTTTTAGCGGAGCTTTTTAAGGTGTCGAAAGTGACGCTGGTGGAAAAGCCGATGGAGGGTATGGATCCGGTGGGGGATGGGAAGTTATCGATCAAGATCGAGAAAGCTCGGGGTAATAAATGTCAGAGATGCTGGAATTACCGCGACGAGGTGGGGACGATAGGGGATGCCCCGGAGCTGTGTGCTAGATGTCATGATGTAATCAATGAAAGGAGCCATGATGGTCAAGAAGGACGCAAATAATAATAAGAACAACAACAACGCCCCTTTTACTGACAAGGAGCTGGAGGCCACGCGTAAAGAGCTTGTCAGGGAAAAGGCGAAGATCATAGAAGAACTTATCAGCATGAAGGGGGATGGGCTGAACATGTCGCTCAAGGACGCGTCGGGAGATCTTTCGGGGTACTCTTTTCATATGGCGGATATGGCGACGGACCTCTATGATAGGGAATTCTCTCTGGAGCTGGCTGAAGGCGAAAGGTTAAGGCTTATCGCGATCGATGACGCGATCAAGAGGATAGATGAGGGTTCTTACGGTAAATGTGAAAATTGTGGCGGCCCTATACCCAGACAACGTCTCAAGGCGATGCCGCAGGCAGTGAATTGCATAAAATGCCAGGAAAAAATGGAAAAGAAAAGTCCCGACAGGTGATCGCCTGTTGTTCGGTCGTGGTCTTTGTGCTGCTCCTGGACCAGGTCTCCAAGTTAGCCGTGCTTGGTGCCATGGAGCCTGGAGAAAGTGTCACCGTGCTGGGGAGGGTTCTCTCCCTGACCCTTGTATTCAATCCCGGGGCGGCGTTCGGCATCTTGAGCGGCCATCCGTGGCTCTTCGTGCCCATTGCCGTAGTATCAAGTGTTCTTATAGTCGCTCTTATATCACTTAGATCCACATTGCTCAGGTCGGTAGAGATGATGGCGCTCTGTTTTATCCTTGGAGGGACCATGGGGAACCTTATAGACAGGATAAGGTTCGGGTATGTGGTGGATTTTTTCGACCTGCATTTCTGGCCTGTTTTTAACATCGCTGACAGCTTTATCACTATCGGCGCGGTCCTGCTGGGGATAAGTCTTTTCTTTTTCAAGGGATACGCAGCAGGCAAAGGGGAGTGAATATGCATCCGGTCCTTTTCAGTTTATGGGGGATAGATCTCCATACATACGGGTTATTCGTCGCTTTAGGGTTCATCACGGCTTCTGTGCTTGCCGTCAGGGAGGCGACCGCGAAGGGTCTCAAGCCGGAACCGTTCATGGACATGCTTATAGCTATCCTGGTGGGCGGGATAGCCGGAGGCAGGGGATTATTCGTTGTTCTTAACTGGGGGCAATTCAGTTCCGCGCCGTTGGATATATTCAAATTGTATCAGGGTGGCCTGGCCATACAGGGAGCCATGGTCGGCAGCGCGCTGGCGGCATGGCTGGTGGTGTCCCGGGCAAAGATACGTTTTCTGGCAGCCGCGGATATACTCGCGCCGTATATAGCCCTGGGGCAGGCTATAGGGCGGATAGGTTGTTTCATGAACGGATGCTGTTATGGAAAGACCACGACCTGTTTCGCGGCGGTAGTGTTGCCGGGAGAGATCGTGCCGCGTATCCCCACGCAACTGTATTATAGCGCCGGACTTCTTTTAATGTTCATACTTCTTTCTCTGTTGAAGAAAAAACAGTATTTTGAGGGAGCCATGTTCAGCTTCTACCTGATGTTATATTCTATCTTAAGGATGACGTTGGATGCCCTCAGGGGGGACTTGATGCCGTTAAGCTCGGGTTTCACGTTATCGCAGGTGATCGCAATGTTCTTTTTTGTGCTGGGAGCCTTGCTGTTCGTGGTTTCGAGAGCTCGCAAGGGAAAGGCGTGCCGGAAATAGTATGGATAATACAAGGGAGCATGTTCTTGTCGTCGGGGAAGAAGTGAAGAGTGTCCGGGTGGACAAATACATCGTTGAATGCCTGGGAGAGGACCTTTCACGAACGGCGGTGAAAGAACTGATGGACACGGGGGGCATATTGCTCGACGGGAAACCCGTCAAACCCAGCCATATATTGAGACCGGGAGAACGGATATCCGTGATGATCCCTCCATGCCGGGCCGCTTCCGATATCGAGCCGGAAGATATGGACCTGAAGATACTTTTCGAGGATGAATATATAATAGTCGTGGACAAACCCGCAGGTATGGTGGTACATCCGGGATGCGGGAATATCAAGGGTACCATGGTGGCCGCGCTTCTGTATCATTGCGGCAAGCTGGCGGATGCCGAAGACATGACAAGGCCGGGTATCGTCCACAGGCTGGACAAGGATACCTCAGGCGTGATAGTGGTGGCAAAAACGGACAAGGCGATGAGGTCATTGGCAAAACAGTTCCAGAACAGGACCGTTACGAAGAGATACCTGGCTTTTGTAAAGGGCAGGGTGGAGCTGGACAATGGTGTCGTGGACGTGCCGATAGCAAGACACCGCTCGGACCGGAAGAAGATGGACGCGGAATACGAGAACGGGAAAGCGTCCAGAACGGTCTATCATGTAAGGAAAAGATATAATGGATTCACCATACTGGATCTGGACCTGGAAACGGGGAGGACACACCAGATAAGGGTCCATATGAAGCATATCGGGCACCCTGTGCTGGGGGACATGGTCTACGGTCCTGACAGGAGTATGGGACGACAGGCGCTTCACGCTGAGTATATATCGTTCACTCATCCGTATACCGGTAAGAAAATGGAGTTCACTTCACCAATGCCTGAAGATATGGCTGAATACCTGGAAAAAGCTGAAAGCACATAAGAACGAGGGAGAAAAACATGGGGATAAAGATCAAGGGCTCGCGCCGTCCGCTAAGGGGAGAGATCAAGGTCCCGGCGGACAAGAGCATATCCCACAGAGCGGTCATGTTCGGCGCGATATCGGACGGGAAGGTCGATATCGATAATTTTCTCATGGGTGAGGATTGCCTGAGCACGGTCGAAGCGTTCCGGGCTTTAGGTATCAGGATAGAGCAGGGCCGGGATGCCCTGACGGTACATGGCAACGGGCTTCGGGGGTTGAAGGAACCGCTATCCGAGCTGTATCTGGGGAATTCAGGGACTACGATGAGGGTGATCTCCGGTATACTTTCCGGACAGGGGTTCGATACGGTGCTGACGGGGGACGGATCTCTTTCCCGCAGGCCTATGGAAAGGGTCATAACACCCCTGAGGCTAATGGGTGTTACGATCAAGGGTACCGGGGATGGGATGCATGCGCCTCTTTATGTGAACGGGACTTCCGGTAAGTTGAAGCATATCCATTATGATATGCCGGTCGCCAGCGCCCAGGTCAAGTCATGTGTATTGGCGGCAGGACTTTACGCCGACGGGCCGGTCTCTGTGGGGGAACCTTTTATCTCCCGCGACCACACGGAGAGGATGCTCGCGCATCTTTCCGTGGACGTACGTAAGGAAGGTCGCGTTACGACGCTGGTCCCTCCGGAAAAGCTCGTACCGGTAGACATAACGGTGCCTGGAGACATCTCCAGCGCCGCGTTCTTTATCGCGGCCGCGCTCATTGTCCCGGGATCGGATGTACTGATACGGGATGTCGGTCTTAACCCGACGAGGACAGGACTTCTTGAAGTGTTGAGGAGGATGGGTGCTGATATAAGCATATCAGGATTCAAGGATGAAGGTGTCGAGCCCTGCGGGGACATCAGGGTTAGATACGGTGCTCTCAAGGGAGGAACAGTGAAAAGACATGAGATACCTCTCTTGATAGATGAGATACCCGTATTCATGGTGGTCGCGGCGTTCGCCTCGGGTATGACCAGGATAGAGGGGGCGGGAGAGCTTAAGGTGAAGGAAAGTGACCGTGTGGCCAGCATGAAGCATGATCTTTCCCTGCTGGGGGTAAAAATGGACGAGGTTGGCGAAGATATCATCGTTGAAGGAGGGATAAAGGCGCTCCGGGCCTCCGTTCTGGAGAGTTTTATGGATCATAGGATAGCTATGAGCATGTTGGTGGCGGCCCTGGCGTCGGACGGTGAATGTACCATAAACGATCATGAGTGCGTGGCGGTGTCCTATCCGGGCTTTCTGGGGGACCTGGCGAGCCTTGCCGGATGACCGGATATTTATGTCCCCAAAACGGGCATAGTCGCTTACAAAAAAGATTTGACAAAGAAATATATATCTGATACTATCAATACAGTTTTGATATTATTATAATATTAACCCTACCAAAAGACTCAAATTTATTATGATTAAAGAAAAGATCATGCGTTCTTTTGACAATATCCTTGGACTTTTTTCCAGCGATATGGGTATCGATCTGGGTACGGCATCCACGCTGGTATATGTCAAGAATGAGGGCATAGTACTCTGCGAACCGTCGGTTGTGGCCATAGAAGCCGGGACCTCCAACGTGTTGGCGGTCGGGGAGGAAGCAAAAAGGATGTTGGGCAGGACCCCTGGGAACATAATCGCGATAAGACCTATGCGTGATGGCGTGATCGCCGATTTTGAGATAACGGAGAGCATGCTCAGGTACTTCATTAAAAAAGCGCATAGTTCGCGCAGCCTGGTCAGGCCGCGTATCGTCATAGCGGTGCCCTCGGGGATAACCGAGGTAGAAAAAAGGGCAGTGAAAGATTCCGCTCTTCACGCCGGTGCGCGTGAAGTTTTCATGATCGAAGAGCCTGTCGCGGCTTCCATAGGTGTGGGGCTACCGATACAGGAACCGTCGGGTAACATGATAATAGACATAGGCGGCGGGACCACTGAAATGGCGGTCATATCCCTCGCGGGAGTGGTATATTCCAAGTCCATACGTATCGGCGGGGACGAGATGGATGATGCCATAATAAATTATCTTAAGCGCACGTATAATCTCATGATAGGCGAGCGGACGGCTGAGGAGATCAAGATAAGGATCGGATCGGCCTATCCTATGGATGAAGAAATGACCATGGAGGTCAAAGGTCGTGATCTTGTGGCGGGACTCCCTAAGATGATCACCATAACAAGTGAAGAGATCAGGGAGGCTCTGGCGGAGCCGATAGCCCAGATAGTCGAAGCTGTACGCATAACCCTGGAAAGGACCCCTCCGGAACTTTCCGCTGACCTGATCGAAAAGGGATTGATATTGGCCGGTGGCGGTAGCCTCTTAAGGGGTTTGGAAAAACTTATCTCGGAAGAGACCGGGCTTCCTGTGCACCTGGCGGATGACCCTCTCACAGCCGTAGCTCTGGGGACGGGGAAAGTGCTTAGTGAACTTAAATATCTCAAGCGGCTTACCATAGCGTCAAGCCTGCAGAGATGAACAATATCGAGTAAAAGAATCTCAATGTGCCTAAGATCAAATTTACCGCGAGAAAATGGGCGTTAGCAGTAATAATCATCGTATTACTATCCGGTCTTTTCCTTTTTCCTGATCTTTCCCGGTCTATAAGGGACCTGTCCGTCAAAGCGCTTCTTCTGCCGGTCAAGGCGGTCCGTTCGGCGTCCGTTTATTTCAACAGTAAAAAAGAACTTCAGGAGCAAACCCATGAACTGCGGGGCGAAGTCGCTGATCTTTCGATCGAACTTGAAGGATACAGGGAGCTGCGCGCGGAGAACGAAAGGTTGCGAGAACTTCTTAAATTCAAGAAGAAGATCCCTTTTGACACGATATCAGCGGAGATAATAGCGCGAAACCCGAACAGCTGGATAAATTCTTTCGTTATCGATAAAGGTAGCCGTGATGGGGTACAGAAAGACTCGGCTGTGTGCTCGGCCCGCGGGCTCCTTGGTAAAGTGTACGATGTGAGCAGGGACTCAAGCTCGGTCATGCCGGTAAGCCATCCGAATTTCCGTGCCGGAGGCATGCTAAAGGACAGTCGTGTGAACGGTGTTATTTTCGGGTCCGGCGGCGGGATGGCCAGGCTCATGTACATACCGGTCGATACGGAAGTTGAGGAAGGGGTAATGGTGCTGACGTCCGGGTTCAGCAGGATATTCCCTAAAGGTATCCCCGTTGGGACAGTGGTGTCCGTGGGTAAGAGCCGGACGGGACTCTATAAGTATGCCGAGATAAAACCGTTCGCGGATTTTCTTGACCAGGAAGAGGTCTTGTGCCTTAAATAGGCGGGCATGAAGGCTACACATTATCATGAGGAAAAATATATATTTCATTGTTATCCTGTTGTTCGCCCTGGCACTTCAGACCGTATCCCTGAAGAGCCTGAGATGGTTCCCCGATATAGTGCTTTTAATGGTGGTATTCGCGGGGATATTTGGAGGCAGTGTGGAAGGCTTTGTGGTCGGGCTTATCGCGGGGTTTTTCAGGGGGTGTTTCTCTGTTGAGACCATGGCGCTCGATATGGTACTTTTTCCTGTGGTTGGGCTCATAGCATCCATGCTTTCCAGGACCATATACGCGCACAACCCCCTCGCCCAGGAGATAACGGCTGTCGTGGCCGTTCTTACGGTCCTCACCGCACATGCTCTTTATCTGGGGATACCGGGAGAACCCGGACCGGGTCTTTCCGGCATGATGCTGTCATATTGGCGTCCGGTACTGGCCACGGTAATAGTATCGCCGGTCGTATTGGGCATGCTCAAAGAATTACTGGAATTCGAGGAGTAGGACCGCAATAATGAGGATACGGATATATGCCGCGATATTATTGGTGTTCCTGACCATACTCGTTACGGGTCTGTTCTATACGCAGATCATCATGTACGAGAGATATAAGACCATGTCTGAGGAGAACAGGCTGAAGATCGTTCCCCTCATGGCTCCCAGGGGTACTATATTCGATATGCGCGGGCATCCTATGGTCAAGGACGTACTGAGTTTCGATCTGTCCGTAGTGTATGGGAGCATAAAGGACAAGGAACGACTTGTCTCGATATTAAGCAAGGCCCTGGACGTGCCGAGGGACGAGATGGACAAAGCCATCAAGAAAAGCAGGTTCAGGCCGTACGCCCCATATGTGGTATACCAGGATATCGGCATAGAAAAAGCCATCCATATAGAAGAATCCATGTCAGACCTTCCGGGGGTTATCCTGGACGTTTCCGCTTCCCGCAGGTATCTTTATGGGGCCTGCGCGGGAAACCTTATAGGGTATATAGGCCTTCTTAATAAGCCGGAGTTCGAGAGATTGAAACCGTATGGTTATCGCATAGATGACCTGGTAGGTCGCGCCGGAGTTGAACAGTATTATGACGAATATCTCAGGGGCAAACACGGCGGTAAGCAGGTGGAGGTCGATCATAAGGGCAGAGAGTCGGCCACGCTGGGATATCTCGAGCCAGTTCCCGGTAAAGACCTTTACCTTACCATAGATCTTGAACTGCAGCAATATTGTGAACTGCTAATGGAGGGAAAAAGGGGGGCGATCGTGGCTCTTGATCCTAACACCGGGGCGGTAAGGGCCATGGTAAGTTCTCCTGGATATGATCCGGGTATTTTCGTCGATCGTTCAAGGCGTAATGAAATACGTCCACTCATGAAGGACAAGGAATATCCCATGATAAACCGGGCCGTGGCGGGGGCATATCCGCCGGGATCCGTGTTCAAAAGCGTTGTTGCCGTGGCCGCTCTTGAAAGCGGGAAAATAAAACTTAATACCACGTTCAACTGTGACGGCAGTATGCGCATGGGTAAGAGGGTCTTCCATTGCTGGAAAGAGACGGGCCACGGGCCGCAGGTGATACAGGACGCGTTAAAGAATTCCTGTAACGTGTTCTTCTGGAATACAGGTCTTACTTTGGGTGTGGATATACTCGCGGAATACGCCGGGAGGTTCGGTGTCGGCCAGAGGACCGGCATAGATCTGCCTGGAGAGGTAGAGGGTCTCCTTCCATCAAAAGAATGGAAACAGAAGAACATGAAAGAGCAATGGTATAAGGGCGAGACCATGAATTATTCCGTAGGACAGGGGTACCTTCTTTGTACGCCGATACAGGTGGCGCGAATGATGTCGGTGTTCGCCAATGGAGGGTACATGATCAAACCCTATATCGTTGAGAAGATAGAGGACATGGATGTTAATACCCCTGAAAAGATACGGCTGGGCATATCCGAACGTACGCTTTCGGCGGTCAGGGAAGGGTTGAACCGTGTTGTCAATGACAGACGCGGTACAGGGATCAAAGCCAGGCAGGAGTCTTTTGAAGTGGCGGGGAAGACAGGGACATCGCAGACCGGTAAGAAGAAGAACCATGGATGGTTCGCGGGATTCGCTCCGTTCGATCACGCGGCGCTTACGGTGGTCGTCTTTGATGAATACGGGGGACGTGGTGGATATTACGCGGCGGAGACAGCCGGAAAGGTGTTCTCCAAGGCTCATGAACTGGGCATACTGTGACCGAAAAGAAGGATAGATGATAAGACGTAAATTATCGAGAATGGATAAACCGCTTCTTTTGGCGGCCGTAGCCGTGGCGCTTCTTGGGGTGATCTTCGTGTACAGCGCGACCATGGACCGGGGGGATAACGCGGCGGGAAGCTTTGACCCGGTACTTGTTAAACAGGTGATATGGGTCTCCGTAGGCATAGTGGTCCTTCTCCTGACGGCGTCGACCGATTATCTGCGGGTATTGGATTATTCGTACCTGGCCTATGTGGTGAACCTCTTTTTCCTGGTATTCCTTCTACTTTTCGGCGGGGAAAGGTACGGCGCCAGAAGATGGATAGGGCTAGGGCCGCTCTCCTTCCAGCCGTCAGAGTTCGTCAAGCTTACCGTTATACTGGCGCTTGCGTCTTTTCTGGGTGAACGCAGGGAAAAACGCGGAAGCCTGGGTAATTTCATGGGCGCGATCGCTATTGTCATGCCCGCGGGATTGCTTATATTCCTGCAGCCCGATCTGGGGACCGCCCTTGTGCTTATCCCGATACTTTTGGCTATACTGTTCATTTGCGGTGAGAACCTTAAATATATCATCGGTATGATTTCAGCCGGCCTTGTTTCCATGCCTTTTTTCTGGGGGATATTGAAGGATTACCAGAAGGCGAGGCTTATGGTGTTCATAAATCCTAATTTGGACCCGCTTGGGGCCGGATATACGATAATACAATCCAAGATCGCGATAGGGTCCGGTGGTCTTTTGGGAAAAGGATGGCTGAACGGTACACAAAGCCATCTGAAGTTCCTGCCTGAAAGGCATACGGATTTCATTTTTTCCGTCGTCGGAGAGGAATGGGGATTTGTTGGCGCCGTGGCGCTTGTGGGCTTGTATGTGCTGGTGATATCAAGAGGTATACGTATAATGGCGGAAACGGAGGATGTTTACGGGAGGGCCATAGCCGCCGGCGTAATAACGCTTATGGCGTTCCAGGTGTTCGTCAACATATCCATGACCATAGGGTTCATGCCTGTAGTAGGACTGCCCTTGCCGGCTATAAGCTATGGAGGCTCGAACACTATCACGTCCATGATAGGTATCGGGTTCCTCCTCAGTATAAGCCGAAGGGCTAACAGATAAGGGTGTTATGAGCAAATTAGCGGACATATTGCATAAAGTGCAGAAACCCGGTCGGTATATCGGGGAAGAGTTCAACGTGGTAAAGAAAGACCATGCTCACTGCGGGGTGTCCGTGGTGTTGGCGTATCCGGATATCTACGAGATAGGCATGAGCTATCTGGGGCTTAAGATATTGTACCACCTTTTGAACGAACGTGAGGATGTGGTGTGTGAACGTGTCTTCATGCCCTGGGATGACCTGGCCGGGGAGCTACGGAACGAAGACATGAAGCTGTTCAGCCTGGAGTCGAGGACCCCGCTTAAGGATTTTGATATCGTGGGTTTTTCACTTTCATACGAGCTGACATATACCAATGTGCTTTCTATGCTCGAACTGGGTGGGATAGAAGTGCTGTCTTCCGAACGTGGGGAGGATGCTCCCCTGGTCATAGCCGGAGGCGCGTGCTGTTATAATCCCGAACCCATGCATAGGTTCATCGACGTTTTCGTGATAGGTGACGGGGAGGAAGCGCTTCCCGCGCTTGTCGACAGGTACACGGAATTGAAAAAGAATAAGATCGGTAGGAAAGAAGCCTTAAGGGCGCTGGCGGGGATGAGGGGCGTATATGTGCCGTCGCTATATGAGCCAAAATACGTCGGAGAGGAATTCAAGGGGCTGGAACCTATCGGTCCCGATATCCCCCGTGTGGTGGAAAAAGCGTGCGTAACTTCGTTCGATTCCACATATTACCCGGTAAAACAGCTGGTACCGCTCGTAAAGACCATACATGACAGGATCTCGGTCGAGATAATGAGGGGGTGTCCTAACCGGTGCAGGTTCTGCCAGGCCAGTGCCGTGAACCGTCCGTTGGGCATACGAAAACCGGAGACGGTGAGGAAATTGTGCCGGGAGACCTATCTTCATACCGGATATGAAAGGATATCCCTCCTGTCGCTTTCCAGCGTGAATTATCCCGGGCTTGCTGGGCTTTTCGAGGCCTTGAAAGAGGATCTTGGTTCCCGGCGCGTAAGTATTTCTATACCGTCACTGAGAGTGGATGAAGCGTTTTACGATGTCCCGGGAATGCTTTCAGATATGCGCAAGTCCGGCCTTACTTTCGCGCCTGAAACGGCGGACGACTTATTAAGGAGCGCGTTGGGCAAGGACATTGATATGGGGATACTTTGTAAATCCGCGTCACTTGCTTACCGTCATGGTTGGAAAAGGATCAAACTGTATTTCATGGTAGGCTTCTCGTCCTCAGTGAAGGACGAGGCGGAGAACATCCTTCAGATGAGCGCTAAGGTCTCGGGGGTGAGGAGGGAGACGGCGTCCAAGCCCGCCGAAGTGAAAGTCAGCGTTAATCCGTTCGTTCCCAAAGCACATACTCCGTTCCAGTGGCTTCCAATGAGATCCAGGCAAGAGCTGGAAGAGATAAGGGGGCAGCTCTTGTCGTCACGGTCCAAGTATGTCGAGGTCGATGTGCATGATATACGACAGTCTTTTCTGGAAGCGTGCATGTCGAGAGGGGATCGCAAGGTGGCGGATATCATTTACACTGCGTGGAATAATGGCGCGAGGTTCGATGGATGGCGCGACCATTTCGATCCCGTACTGTGGGCGGACGCGTTCAAGGCCAATGGCGCTGATATAGACAGTTATGCCTGTCAGAGGTTCGGCATGGATGATGTCCTGCCGTGGGAGCATATAAGTGCCGGTATCCCGAAAGATATGTTGAAGAAAGAACTTATTGCCAGTGGATTGTATCAATAACACGCTATTTAGTGTGCTTTTTTGATGTTTAACCCTTATCCCGCCTTTTTTGACTTTTGTCGGATGGTAGTGTAATATTACTCAATAGATATAGAAAGGACCGGTACGGCGCTGTGAAATGTGTCGGCTATGGTTTTTTTTGACTAACTGAACGACCAACGGAGAGGTGAGTATGGACCTGGATATCAAGCAGATCATGGCGGATATGCCTGAAAAAAGGGCCTCCGACCTTCACATAGGGGCCGACGCGCCGCTGCATTACAGGATAGATAATGATCTTGTCCCGGTGACCGAGCAGGTGTTGTCCGCCGAAGAAGCCAAGGAAATAATATACAGCCTGCTTACAGAGGAGCAGATCAACCGGCTGGAAACGGAAAAAGAGATAGATTTTTCCATAGCCATGGGGGATGTGGGACGCTACAGGTGCAACGCTTTCACCCAGAGGAACGCTACCGGTTGCGCGATAAGGCTCATTCCTCTTGATATAATGACGATAGCCGAATGCGGCCTACCCGCCGATGTGGTACAGAAGTTCTGCTATACTCACCGTGGACTCGTGCTTGTTACCGGGGCTACGGGAAGCGGGAAATCCACAACGCTAGCGGCCATGGTCGACGAGATAAACGCGAACCGCACATGCCATATAGTCACCATAGAGGACCCGATAGAATTCGTGCATAAGAACAAGAAATCCATAATTGACCAGCGTCAGCTTTTCCAGGATACATATTCTTTCGGCAGCGCGCTCCGGCATGTGCTCCGTCAGGATCCCGATGTGATCCTTATCGGTGAGCTCCGGGACCTGGATACGATACAGGCGGCTCTCGTAATAGCCGACACGGGACATCTTGTGCTGGGAACGCTCCATACGTCGGATTCGATACAGACGATAAACCGTATCGTGGATGTTTTCCCGTCACACCAGCAAAAGCAGATACGCGTGCAGCTTTCATTCGTGCTTATAGCCATATTATCCCAGCAGCTCATTCCCCGCGCGGGAAAGAAGGGCAGGGTGCTCGCCGCCGAAGTGCTGGTCGCGACGCCAGCTGTGCGCAGCATGATACGGGAGAACAAGGAACACCAGATATATTCAATAATCCAGACCTCCCAGAAGTATGGCATGAAGACGATGAACCAGTCCCTGGTCGACCTGGTCTTCCAGGGGGAGATTACCCATGATGAGGCCCTGGCACGGTCCCCGAACACGGAAGAGCTTATTAAGATGCTGGGATAGTCATGGCCGGGAAGGGAGAGAAGTGATACCTGAACGGAAGATGTTGAAAAAACTGGGAGAGATACTCGTTTTCAACGAGGTGGTCACGTCCGAGCAGCTCAAGCTTGCCATAGAGGTCCAGAGGACGGAAGGGGGCCTTCTTGGGGATGTGCTGATAAAACTGGGTTACGCGAAAGAAAGAGATATAGTCCTGGCGCTTACCATGCAATACGGGTTCCCTTTCCTGCCCTTGGAAAGTTACGAGCTCAAGAAAGAACTGGCCGAAGTCCTGCCCGAAGAAATGGCGCGCAAATACAGCATGGTGCCATTGGATATGATAGGCAGTATATTTACCGTTGCCATGTCGGATCCTCTTAACACAAAGGCCATTGAAGAGGCCGAATCCAAGACCTCGAAAAAGGTACAGGCTTTCATCTCTACGGTGAGTTCCATATATGAAGCGTTAGACAAGCTGTACAAGCAGGGATAAGACCAGAGGCTGACCTATGTCGCTTTTCATTACAAAAAGGATATGTGACCTCCTTCTCAAGAAGAAGCTTGTATCCGAAGAGGATCTCAAGCACGCCAGTAAGATATGTGGTGAAAGAGGAGGAAGCTTAAGTGATATACTGATCGACATGAGGAAAGTGTCGAAAGAAGATCTCTTGACGGTCTTCAGCGAGGAAATGGGGTTCCCCCCGTTCCGTTTGTCCCGGTTCAACATAAGTGACGAGGTGTTGGGACTTATCCCAAAGCGCGTGTGCAGGACCTACCAGATATTGCCGCTATCCCGCATGGGTAAGCAGCTCACGGTGGCTATGGTGGATCCCCTGAACATTTTCGCCCTGGACGATCTCCGGATAATCACCAGCCTGGATGTCAGCCCGGTGATAGTCACGGAAGACGAAATGAAGGACGCTTTCCTGAAATATTTCGAAAAATCAGCCGACGAGGAAATAAGCGCCATCGTAGAGGACATGGAAAGCGCCAAGATGGAGATGGTGGAGGATGACGCTGACGATTTCTCTTCCCTTGATCTTTTGAGGATCACCGAGGACGCGCCTGTGGTCAAATTGACCAATATGATATTAGGAAAAGGAGTAAAAGAGCGGGCGAGTGACATACTCATAGAACCGCTTGAGAGGAGCTCAAGGGTCAGGTACAGGATAGACGGCGTGCTTTGCGAAAGATATACGCCTCCGAGGAAATTCCACCAGGCCATAGTCTCCAGGATAAAGGTCATGTCCGATCTGGATATAGCGGAAAGACGTCTTCCCCAGGACGGCAGGTTCAGGATAAAGATCGAGGACCGCAAGGTGGATTTCAGGGTATCGATAGTGCCGTCCAGTTTTGGCGAGAAGATCGCGCTCAGGGTGCTTGACAAGGAACAGGCCATGATAGATCTTGACTCCCTTGGGTTTCGAGAGAGCGCCAAGGCTGATATGCGGGAAGCGGCCCGCCGGCCCCACGGGATGGTACTTGTATGCGGCCCCACAGGATGCGGTAAAACGACGACACTTTATTCCATTCTCAAGTATATAGACGATCCCGAAAAGAACGTAGTTACGGTCGAGGACCCCGTGGAATATGAGCTCAAGGGGATAAACCAGGTCAGTATAAACGATGAGATAGGTCTCAGCTTTTCCGCGTGCCTGAGGTCCATACTGCGTCAGGACCCGGACATTATAATGGTAGGGGAGATAAGGGACCATGAGACGCTGGATGTCGCCATAAAATCCGCGCTTACAGGGCACCTTGTCTTGAGTACGCTCCATACGAATACCGCCGCCGGGTCAGTGGTCAGGATGGTCAACATGGGGATCGAACCGTTCCTTATCACGGCATCAGTGGAGCTGGTGGCCGCGCAGCGGCTCCTCAGGAAACTTTGTACGGAGTGCAAGGAACCTTATATGCCGACCAGGGACGTGGCCGAGAAATACGGGTTGTTCGATGAAAAGGGAGGGATAAAACAGATATTCCGCCCGATAGGATGTAAAAAATGTGTGGGGACAGGGTATCAGGGCAGGGTGGCCATCGCGGAATGCCTGAAGTTGTCGCCCGCGATAAAAGAACTTATTTTCAAGAACGCGCAGGAACATGAGATCGAGAGGCAGGCGAAGGAAGAAGGCATGAGCACCCTCAGGCAGAATGGTATATATAACGTGCTGGAGGGGGTCTCTTCCCTGGAGGATGTGCTGCGCATTACCGTTATGGCGCGTTGAGGCTTAAGTATGAGTAACACGCTTACTGAAAAGATAATAGACAACCTGAAACATGTCCCGAGCATGGATCATGGAAGGCTGGAGTCCTTTGTCGATGAGACCAGGAAGCTTTCGGGGAACATAGTCAACTTTCTTATGGAAAGCGACATCATACCGCCAAGAGAGATGTTGGGAGTGCTTGGGACGGCCCTTGATATTCCGCCCATAGATGTATCGCGTATCTCCCTTGACAGGGACCTTATGGCGCTTGTAACGGAAAAACTGGAGAGAAGATATTCCGTCCTGCCGATATCCAGGATAGGCAAGGAAATAACCCTGGCGGTGGCTAATCCGACGGACATATTGGCCATTGATGATATCAAGACCATAACGGGATGCGACATTGAACTGGTATTATCCACGAAAAAGGATATACAGGACATACTTTCTTCTTTTTACGATGAGGCTGATGAGGATATAAGTACCATAATTGATGAGGGCGAGGAGTCCAGCGTAGAGATCATCGAGCATGCACAGGGTACCGATATAATGGACCTTACCAAGGAGAGTACTACCGCGCCGATAGTTAAAGTGGTGGACCTCATTATCTCTGAGGCGATAAAGCGCAGGTCGAGTGATATACATATCGAACCGCAGGAAAAGACGCTCAGGGTCAGGTACAGGGTGGACGGACGGCTGCATAATATTTTCGACCTGCCGAAGATCAACCAGAACGCCATACTGGCAAGACTGAAGATCATGTCGAACCTGGATATCACCGAGACACGTGTTCCCCAGGACGGCAGGTTCAGGATAAAGCTCGAGAACAAGGAAATAGATTTCAGGGTCTCGGTGCTCCCGACCAATTTCGGGAACAAGGTGGTACTAAGGGCGCTTGACAAGAGCAATCTTTCCATCGGGCTCGATACCCTGGGCTTCCTGCCAGGCCCGATGAGTGATTTCCGCGAAGCGTTGTCCAGGCCTTTCGGGATAATACTTGTTACCGGTCCTACCGGGAGCGGTAAGTCGACCACGCTTTATTCCGTTCTTACCGAGATGAACGTCCCGGAAAAGAACATTGTCACCATAGAGGACCCGGTAGAATACCAGGTGGGAGGTATAACCCAGATAGCGGCGCGACCGGAGATAGGGCTTGATTTCGCCGGCGGGCTCAGGGCCGTGCTCAGGCAGAGCCCTGATGTCATAATGGTCGGAGAGATCCGGGATATGGAAACCGCGGATATCGCTATTAAGGCCTCGCTTACCGGACAAATGGTGCTAAGTACCCTGCATACCAATGATTCCGTAGGAGCCATCACGCGGCTCGTGAACATGGGCATAGAGCCGTTCCTTGTGGCGTCCAGTCTTATAATGGCCTGCGCGCAACGACTGCTACGTAAGATATGTCCGCATTGCAAGACGGAAGCAGGGCTTCCTGAAGCGCTTGTCGCGGAGATAAAAGCAAGATACCCGGAAGCGCGGGACAAAGACGAGTTTTTCAAGGGAGCCGGCTGCCAGAGATGTAACGGTACGGGATATCTGGGCAGGATGGGTGTGCTTGAGACCCTGCTGGTTGATGAGAAGATAAGGGAGATGATCAATGCGAGCAGCTCCGAGTTCGATATAAAGAAGTACTTGGTCGGAAAGGGTGTTAGGGATCTCAGGGGTAATGCCATGACGAAGTTCATTAACGGGCTGACAACGTACGAGGAAGTGCTAAGGGTGACCTGAGGCGCGGATAAAAGGATAAGATGTCCAAATTCAAATATATAGCGAAAGATAAAGTGGGACAGACCCTGAAGGGAGAGGTGGACGCTTCCGACAACAAGCAGGCTCTCAATCTGCTTCGGGGGGAAGGCCTGATGATCCTGAGGCTCGAGCAGGTCAGCGAAAAAGGCTCGTTCCTTTCATCTCTTTCTTTTTTGTCGAAACAGGGAGCTAAGGTAAAAACAGAGGAAATAGTGCTGTTCACCCGCCAGATTGCCACAATGATGAGCGCGGGGCTCACCGTGGTAACTTCGCTGGATACCCTGGCGGAACAGGTCGAAAGCCTCTCTTTCAAAAAGATACTTCTCGATATAAGGGAAGCCGTGAATACGGGGGCCAGCCTTTCGGACGCGATGGCGAAGTATGAGCCGGTCTTCACTACGTTCTTCGTGAATATGGTGCGCGCGGGAGAATCAAGCGGTATGCTTGATGAGGTGCTTGACCGGGTAGCGTTATACCTGGAAAAGACCAGTGCTCTCCAGAAAAAGATACAATCGGCGCTGGTATATCCTTCGGTGGTGAGCTTTATGGCGATCGTGATCACCATGGTAATGATACTCAAGGTGATCCCCGTTTTCAAGGATATGTTCTCCGGGTTCGGCGCGGCGCTTCCGGCGCCGACACAGTTCCTTATAAACCTCAGTGACGCCATGAGGGGGTCTTTTGTCCAGGTCGCGGTGGTCATTGGCCTTGCCGTATTCGCGGGCAAATGGTACGTTAACACGGAAAAGGGGAGATTACAGGCTGACGGCCTCAAATTGAAACTTCCTGTTTTCGGGGTGCTTTTCAAAAAAGTCGCGGTGAGCAAGTTCACAAGGACACTAAGTACGCTTGTGCGTAGCGGTGTTCCCATTCTTCAGGCCCTTGAGATAGTCGCTAAAACGTCCGGGAACACTGTAATAGAAAAATCCATAAATGAGGTCAAGGAAAGCGTAAGGGAAGGGGAGAGCATAGCGGTCCAGATGCAGAAGAGCGGTATTTTTCCGGGCATGGTCACCCGCATGATAGCTGTGGGTGAAAAAAGCGGACAGCTCGAAACGATGCTGACCAAGATCGCGGATTTTTATGACGAGCAGGTCGATGCGTCGGTCGATGCCTTGACAAGTCTTATTGAGCCCCTTGTGATCGCGTTCCTGGGGATCGTTATAGGTGGTATAGTGATATGTATGTTCCTGCCTATATTCAAGATGAGCACGCTTATACAGGCCTGATCCGCGCTATCCTCATCTGGCTATTTAGAAGTTAACAAAATGAACGCTTGGTTTGCAATGGGAAATATCGGAATGTATACTTGCTAGTGGTGGGGATGAGGTTAAAAATGATCCCTATCCGAAAGAGAGGAGGTGATACATATGAAGATGCGTAAATTGATGGGCAAAGGCGGTTTCACTCTCGTGGAGATAATGATAGTAGTCGCAATTATAGGTCTTTTAGCCGCGATAGCGATACCGAACTTTGTGAAAGCGCGCGAGACCGCGCAGGAGAAGGCAGCTCTGGCCAACCTGAAGCAGATAGAGGGAGCCAAGACGCTTTGGGCTCTGGATACTGGTGCGGCCACGGACGCGACACCGGCCGAGGCTGATCTGGTGGATGACTACCTGAAGGTGTTCCCGACAGGACCGAGTGGAATAACGTATACCATAGGCGATATGAGCACTGAACCAACGGCCACTATACCGGGACGCGGGACCCTGAACCTGGATGGCACGATAACGGCTGAAGAGGAAGAACCACCTGCCGAAGGATAAGGATGTATCGGATATTCGACAAAAAGAGGGCGCGTACGCGCCCTCTTTTTTTTATTCCGGGCCGGCTTGACAATATACGTGCCGGTGTGATACGCTTTGGGTGAGTTATAGTAATATTATTAATTTAAAAAGACCAACACACACATGCCGAAAAACCATAAAGAAGATATAGTGGGCGTGGATATAGGCGCTTATTCCGTTAAGGTCTTATCCGTGTCCCGGGAACAGAACGATAGGACCGTCACCGCTTATAACATAAAGAACCTGCCGCTGGATGGCAAGGATCATAAGATGGAGAACGTTATCGGGGAGGCTTTCGACGAGATTGATATAAAGCCGAAGACCGTGAACATATCCATGTCAGGACCGGACGTCATAGTACGTTTTATCAATCTTCCGAAAATGACCAAAGAGCAGCTTGAGAACGCGTTGGCTTTCGAAGCTGAGAAATATATACCGTTCAACGTGAACGAAGTTGTGTTGGATTTCGTAATAATGGGTAAGGCCCCGGAGCCGGGACAGATGAAGGTGCTCCTGGCCGCGGGAAAAAAAGAGGCTGTTGATCCCCTTATAAGGATATTCGACAGGATGGGCATTAACGTAGGCCTTATCGATATAAACGCGCTCGCGGTGTTCAATGCCTATCTTTCTACCGGAGGGCTTTCGGAGGATGAGGGCACGGTTTTTCTTGACCTGGGACATTCGCAGACGGATATACTTATTTCCACCGGGGACCAGCCATGCTTTACAAGACAGGTACAGATCGGGGGAGGGGACATGACGCTGGCGATATCCCGTGATCTTTCGGTGCCGTTAGCAAAGGCCGAGGAGATCAAGATGGGGCTGGACCAGTCCAACAAGGAAGGGGCCCAGCGGATAATGCTCCAGATACTGGACGACCTGGTCAAGGAGATCCAATTGTCATTCGGGTATTTCGAGAACAGGTACAACAAGGGGATATCCCGGGTGTTCTGTTCAGGGGGACTTGTATACCGTGAAGGCCTGTTGGAATATCTTGGTTCACGTTTAGGGGTCCCCGTCGAGACGTGGGACCCGGTAAAAGGGTTGAAACTCGCTGAGACCTTATCTAAACAGGATATGGGCATGATCGCTTCAAGGCTTGCCGTATGTGTAGGGTTGGCCCTCAGGAACGTGTAGAGAAAAAACATGATAGAAATAAACCTGCTCCCTAAAGAGCTCAGAAAAAAAAGAAAAGAAAAAGAGGTAAAGGCGAGGCCGACCGTCCGGTTGACCCTTCCGAAGATCAAGGCCGTGCCGGTCGTGTCCCTCGCGGTGGTGGTGCTCATATTGCTTCACGCGGGTATACTTTTCTTCGCCAAGAGCACGGGTAGGACCCTGGATGGCCTGAAGAGCAAGTGGGAACAGATGGAACCCCAGCGCGCCAAGATCGCCAAGATCAGTTCGGACACCAAATTGATCGAGGACAAGGTAAGATCCCTCAAGTCGATATCAAGACCTCAGTTAAACTGGACCAGGATTCTTTCCGGGCTCAACCAGTCCGTGATATCCAATGTGTGGCTTTACGAGCTTGAGGTCGTCTCTAAGGTGTCCGGCGCCAAGGGTAAAAAACTGCAGGGTGAACCGGTCTCAATAGATATAAAGGGGTACGCTCTCGGGGAAAGCGATAAGGCTACCGCGCTTGTCGCGAGGTTCATAAACAGCTTAAAGAGTAATAATAAGTTCGCGCAATATTTCGACGACATCGAGCTGGACAGCATAAACAACAGCAAGATAACGGGGCAGGAGGTCATGCGGTTCCAGCTGGATTGTAAGCTCAAGGCGCCGGAACAGGAAAAAGCTGTTAAAAAGACGGCGCCGAAGAAGAAAAAAACGAGGTCTAAATGAGCATAATGGACCATTTCCCGGACAAGGTCAGGGCCTTTCTTGAGGAAGAACAGTACAGGGAATACCTTATCCTGGGTGTCGGGGCAGCGGTGTGCCTGATCTACATAGCTATTGCCATAGTGCCTGGTGTGTTAAGACTGGGATCGAACATCACCGGTATCGCCCAGGCCAATATCAGGATCACCCAGTTGAACGAGAAGGTCAAAAAACTGGCGAAGACATCCGAGGAACTGGCGAAACTTCGAGCGGAACTGGAAACATATTCCAGAGGGCTCCCGGACCAGAAAGAGATATCGACCTTTCTGGAAGGGATATCGTCCGTGGCGGAGGGGGCCAATATTAAGATATTGAGCATTACGCCTATCGATATGCCCGAACTGGGGGCAAAAGATGACAAGACGTTCTACCACGAGGTGCCTATAGTCCTTACGGCCAAGGGAGGGTATCACCAGTTGGGTGATTTTATTTCCAGGCTGGAAAGCGGCGAAAGGGTCATAACGATCAAGGACCTTAAGATCAATAATAGCAGCAAGACCCCGAGGGTGCATGATATACGCATGGTCCTGCTTACATATGTCGCTTCGGATAACATGAAAGAGTGAACATGTCGGGAAGAATATGAAAAGAATGATAATTATGCTCCTGCTGGCGCTCAGTGTCTTCGGGTCGCACGAGATGTCCGGCGCGGAAGAATATGAACATTCCGATCGCAGGGACCCTTTTGTGCCGTTGGTAGGGGCTTCCAGGAAAAGCACGGTCCAGGGAGTGGAGTCGGTCCTGATGGTGGACGATGTGCGTCTCCAGGGCATACTTATGGCCGCGGACGGTGTTAGAGAGGCGATAATAAACGGTGAGATAATGAGGGAAGGGACAAAGATAGGGCGGGTTACCATGATGACCATTGCCGATAATTATGTCACCTTGAAGATAGGCGACGACGAATATATAGTACGCCTTTACGAATGACGATATTGTATACGAAAAAGGAGCTCTTATGACAAAATTTTCCACATTCACCACGCTGATAAGAACGGTATCTCTTGCCCTGCCGGTGACGATGATGGCTCTTTTCCTGCCTTTGGACTCCGGCGCGCAGGTGCAGGGACAGGGTGTGGTCGATCCGGTCTCTCCGGCGGAGAACATCCCGCAAGTGGAGACCCCTCTTCCCGGCGCGGGGAACGTAACGGTCAACTTCAAGGATGTCGACATAAAAACGGTACTCCACTACCTCTCGGAGGTCAGTGGAGTGGATATAGTCCCATCGCCGGGTGTCGAGGCCCAGGTTACCATGCGCCTCAGGGACAAGCCATGGGATGTAGCACTTGACATAGTTACGCGTAATTACGGATATATCTATTCAAGGGAAGGGGATATCATCCGCGTGTTCCCCAGGAGCCAGTTGAGCGCGGAGGAGCCCGTGACCGAGGTGATACCGCTCAATAACATAATACGCGAGATAGAACTCACCAAGAGTACGCAGGGTGATACGGTAGGCGTGGAAGCCAAGGAGGAAAGCATACAACAGCTCATGAAGGCCATTAACTCCCTGCTCGACCGGCAGAAGGGAGAAAACGCCACGTTCATCGCCAGTTCGAATTCGATCATCGTATCTGCGATCCCGACACGTATAAGCATGGTACAGGACCTGATAGCCAAGATAGACAAGAAAACGCCGCAGATCATGCTTGACGCCAAGGTCATAGAGATACAACTGGATGACGATGAACGTTTCGGCGTGGACTGGAACGCTGTTATATCGGCGTCGGGCGCAAGACGCCCTACCACGTTCCCCTTTACTAATTCGGGCGTGATCAAGATGTTCGGTGACGGGCAGAAGCAGTATTATCCTACGGATACCGTGGGGACTTCCAGCTCGAATTTCCCGTTCATCGATAATTCCACTGGTATCGATCCCCTTAACCCGTCGATAGGGGATTCGCCGCTTTTCAGTTACGGCACGCTGGATTTCAGTACATTTTCCGCGACATTGAGCCTGCTTGAGAACCGCGGGGATACTGAGATACTTTCCAGCCCGCGTATAACTACGCTGAATAACCAGAAAGCGACGATAAAGGTCATAGACAAGATAATGCTTCAGAAGACGCAGGAGACGACCCAGACCCTTAACCCGAGCATTGTTACTGTAGAGTTCGAGTCCGAGGACGAGGCAAGAGAGGTCGGAGTGCTTCTTACGGTGATACCGCATGTCAATGAGTCGGGCGACATCTCGGTGAACCTTTTGCCGGAGGTGTCGACTAACTCGGGATTCAGCGAGCTTACATTGGCTAATAGTAGCGTGACCACCCTTTCACTTACTTTTAGTTCCAGGGAGGCCAATACGGTGGTCCGGGTGAGGGACGGAGAGACCATATTCATCGGAGGGCTTATCCGTAAGAACGTAACTAAGCAAGACAACAGGTTCCCGATCCTGGGAGATCTTTTGGGCGGGGTACCCCTGATCGGTAGCGCGTTCAAGTACGAGTCGGAAGTGACCATGCGCAGCGAGATAGTGTTTTTTGTGACTGTGCATCTTCTGGATGAGGGCAAGGCCTCGATGGACCTCTCGGGTACGAGTAATCTGTACGATAGGTACAAGGACGATTTTGTCAACGCCTCGTCACGGGGTGACGCGGAAACGGTACAGTCGGGAACTCTGGTGGAGAAGAGCGAAGAGGCGGAGGTCAAGGTGGTCAACGTCCAGGCCACGTCGCCGAAAAAAAAGAAGAGACCGTTCCTGGATTTTAGAAAAGAAAAATGAGGAGCTTTCCCGTCCCCACGGCATCATTGGGAGGAAGCGTGGGGTGTATATGATGAACATTTTGAGCCGCGGCGGAGCGCCGCGTCCCTCCCGTCGCTCCATAGGGGAATGCCATATCTATGGTTAACGCTGACAGCATGAACACGAAGTACAAGGCGGATTTTGGTAAAAAAGGCCAGATGGTCTTTATCTCGCATCTTGACCTTATGACGCTTTTCAGGAGGGCATTAAGACGCTCCGGCCTGCCGCTGGTTTTTACGGAAGGGTTTACCCCGAGGGTGAAGATCAGCATGCCGAAGGCGCTTAAGCTCGGGGTGGAGAGTGATCATGAGGAGCTTGTGTTCTGGCTGAAGGAAAGGGTCCGGGAGGAAGAGGTCCTCACGTCTTTGAGGCGTCAGGTGACGCAGGGTATAGATATACATGGATTAACGATCGATAAATGATAAAAAGATCAGGAGAAGGAACATATATGATGGCTAGGAACAGAAAACACAAGGAAGTTCAGAACGTTTCCAGGGAGATATTGATAAACGTCGGCCCCGTAGAAAAGAGGGTTGCCGTGATGGCAGGGAACAACCTGGTGGATTTTTTCATGGAAAGGAAGGGGCTGGAACATTACGCGGGAAGTATATTCAAGGGAAAGGTAAAATCCATATTGCCCGGGATAGAAGCCGCCTTTGTGGATATCGGCATGGAAAAGAACGGTTTTCTTCATGTCAGTGATGTCCTGGACAAGCCTTCCATGCTCAAGGAAATGCTTATGGATGATTCGGATGGGGAAAAGCACGAATCTTCCGAAAAAAGGCATAAACAACACCAGAAGATATCCGATATATTGAAGCAGGGCCAGGAGATCATGGTGCAGGTCGTGAAGGAGGCCATCGGGACCAAAGGTCCGCGACTTACGACCTATATAAGCATCCCGGGGAGGTATATCGTCCTTACGCCTTTCGATAAGAACATAGGTATATCGAGGCGGATACCGGACAGGGAGGAACGCAAGCGTATCCGCGGCATAATCGAGAAGATAGGATGTCTTAAGGACGTTGGGTGTATAGTGCGTACAGTGGCGGAAAAGAGAAGTGAGCAGGAGCTCGTGAACGAGGCCAAGTATCTCGTGAGCCTCTGGGAAAAGATAAGGTCGCGCGCGGAAAAGCAATCGGCGCCTGTTACTGTCTATGAGGAATATGGCGTAGTGTTGCGTCTATTGAGGGACATCTTCACCGACGATGTCGTGCGGCTTGTTGTCGATTCGAAAGATGAATACTCCAGGATAATAAAGTTCCTCCGGGCATTTATGCCGTCCCTGCGTAAAAAAGTAAAGCTCTACAAGGGAAAGACCCCTATGTTCACGAAATATTCCCTCGACCGCAAGATTGACCAGATATTCGAGCGCAAAGTTGAGCTCAAGAACGGTGGATATCTTGTGATAGAACAGACAGAAGGAGTCGTTGTCATAGACGTGAATACCGGCAGTTATGTTGGTAAAAAGAGCCTTGAGGAGACCGCCTTCCGTACTAATATCGAGGCCGCGCGGGAGATACCCAAACAGCTTTTATTGAGGGACATGGGTGGGATCATAATAATAGATTTCATCGATATGGAAAGAAAAGACCATAGGGACGAGCTTTTCAGGATATTGCAGGAGAACCTGAAAGAAGATAAGGCGAGGATAAGCCTGCGCGCTATTTCGCAATTCGGGATAGTGGAGATGACGCGACAGAGGATGCGGAAAAGCCTCGAGGGTTCGTCCCACGTAGAGTGTCCGTATTGTGGCGGAAAGGGTATGATCAAAAGCGTAGAGACCATAGCTATTGAGACCGCAAGGCATATAGACCAAGTGCTTTCGAAAAGCACAAAACATCGTAAACGCCTTTTGGTCACCGTGCATCCGGACATTCATGAGGCGCTTATATCCGATCAGGCGGTCATGCTGGGGGATATACAGCGTAAATACCGGTGCCAGATCGATATTAAGGAAGATAGAGGCCTTCATATCGAGGAGACCATTATCGAGGAGAATTGATCCTCCTCGTTTGATGTCTTCGGACTTGCCAATAAGCGGCTATTTTATCTCTAAACACTGAGGGTCAAATTGCCATATCCCGCGTTATGATAATATATACTATAAGATGGGGGCGTTGGGATGTTCTGTATTAAATTTATGTTAATTATGGATAAACGCGGTATGACGCTGGCGGAAGTAGTAGTGTCTATGGCCATAGTGACATTACTTACTGTCGCGTTCATCGGGGCCATGTCGCAGAGTATCAGCTACAGCGAAAAATCCGATAGCGTGTATATCGCCTCGATCATAGCCCAGAGGAGACTGGATGTCCTCAAAAAATTCGATTTCAGCGACCTGCCATCCGCGGCTCCAGAGACAGCCGTGTCTCAGGATTTTGACGGGAACGGCACGGTGGATTACTACAGAACGACCGAAATAACGGAAAATTATAACGGATACGCTGACCTTATCAAGATCAAGGTAAGCGTGGACAGGGTGGACGAGGGGGAAGCCTCCGGCAACCCCGTGATAATGGAGACTTTGATCGCGGAAAACCCGGATCAGTGACGAGGGGTAGGCTATGGCGCGCTTGGTGGGAGACAAAAAAGGGATAACACTGGCGGAGATCATGTTCGCTGCCGTGATAAGCATAATGGTGGTGTCAACCGTGGTCTCGGTGTGGATATATACGCAACGGACCTGGCGTGGGGAGATAAGGCACACGTCGATACGTACAGACATGATAAAGGCCATAGAGAGATTAAGAAGCGATATACGTTTGTCGAGCGGTACATATATGACATTCTATCCTTCAGGTGGCAGCGAGTTCTCCGCTATATCCATGCCACTGGCGACAACAGACAGTGATGGATTTTTTTTAAGAGATGGGTCGGATAAGATATCCTGGAGCAAGACCGTCATATACCATATCGTGAGTGAAACCGGCGTGGATAAGCTCCGCCGGACCGTTATAAACTCATGGGATAGCGCCCTGGACGCCACGGGGAGATATTCACTCCTTACCAATGTCGTGAATGGTACTAATACCGGGGCATCACATGAGGACCTGATAAAAAAGGACCTGCAGGCTTTCGAGATAACCACTTTGTCTCCCGTGATAGATTTTTATTATGATTCATCGGACCCGGTCAAGGTGCGCAATGTGGTGTTCGGTTACGCCAAGCTGAGTAGCGGTAGCCATACTGTTAAGTTCAAGGTGACAGGAAAGAACGATGATTCCACAGGGTACGCTTTTGGCCTGGACACTATAAAGATAGAGCCGGCGGGATATCCCCGCGAAGCGGAATACTATAATTCCGCGGGCGCCCCGTCCGGCGCCTTAAGTTCCGGCGGCAGCACGCTGGAGAAGGTTTCCGGGAGCATGTGGTCCAACAACAATTACCTGGAATATAACGCCACGTTCATTGACGATTATATCGAGATAACGGACGGATATGACCTGGTACGGGAATCGGCGTTCGACAATACAACGCGGAACAATACCACAAAATTCGACGCCGACGTGAAGATAAAACTCGAGCTACCGGAGGATCGGGAGGATGACAAGAACATGATAGCCTGGTCAGCTTATTCGCAGACCGGGGCGGCTTCCCAGGATGGAGCGGATGGGTATCTGCCGGCGTATCCAATAGTGATAAGGACGATAGTAAAGAACGGATATATGGATATGGCCGCCAACGCCGTGCGGGTCCGTTTCAAGGCCCCGTCGTCCAATCCGACCAGGATAGACGCGGCATACCTGACACGTAAGACAATACAAGGTACGGATACGGACCCGGATGGGCTGGCGAACCAGGACCCTTCGGGGCTTACGGTAAGCGAATATCACAGGCATCAGCGTCTTTTTTTCAGTGAGGAGGACAATGACATCGATATGAATGGTGACGGGGACAAGCTGGATATACTGGATTACGCGAACATTCCATCCGGCGGCGAGATCTGGTCGGTATGGACGGCGTTCCCGATGGTACGCGAGGACGCGGACGGTGATCCGGTGGATCTTCTGATAACCGTCAGTATCCCCGACCTTTCATCCGTTTCCTTTCCGTCGGGTTGGGAGGGATTTGACTCGTCCGATTGTGAGTGCCGGGAGTGGACCGGTAGCGTTTGTAACTCCCAGTATATGCGGCTTGCCGATATAGGAGGAGGGACAGGGACATACACTAATATATTACAAGCCGCGGGTACACCTGACTGGAGTGACGCGACTTATGTGCCCGTGGCATCAAATAACGTCTATTTCGCCATGGATATTGACACATGGGACAACGAAGGTACGGTCGAGTCCCAGGTGTACGACACTACTATTTCATCACCGTCATATAGCCAGATCAAGTGGAACGGGAGTACGCCTTCGGGTACTTCGATAGTCATGAAGGCCCGAAGTTCGGATAACGATGATATGCAGGGAGCTTCATCGTGGGATACCCTGACAGGAACTTCTACTAATCCGGGGAGCCTGGGCATTGGCAGCGGACGTTATGCGCAGTTCCAGGCGGTCATATCCACCGATATGGGTTGGGAGTGGTCCGGAGGTACGTTGAGCTATGTGGCGTATATTACGGAACAGGCAGCGGCGACTGATCCATGGGAGTTCCCCTACCGGAGTGGGGAACCGCTTGTGACGGGATATGATACCGCGTGGCTGGATGATGTGGAGATGACGTGGGCCGGGGAGGAACAGATATGTGTCATAAAGGGCGATATAGTGAAAGAGGACGATTTTGGACAGGTCGAGGTCACGGTTGATAGCTCCGCGCTAGTGCGTGTTCTGCGGGTAGAACTTTCCGCCAGCGCCGAGGTCAATGGCAGGGTGCTGACCGAGAGTAACGTGCTTGAGGTGGAACCGAGGAATACCGGCAAATGAAGGATGATCTTTTATGCGGGATTTAATGCTCATGATAAAGAGTCACGTCAGGGAGGACCGGAAAGGAATGGTCCTTATGCTGGTTCTCTGTTTTGTGATGCTTATGAGCATAAGTACTGTTTCTCTCGGGTCCATGCTTAGGCAGGATGTGGAGCTTATACGGAGGGTCAAGACGGGAGAGCAGGCTAAGAACCTGGCCGAAGCCGGTATACATCATGCCGTATCCAGGATAAAGAACATGGGGTCTTCAGGGGTAAGCGCGTTTTCCGGGAGCCTGGATATAGGGACTTATAGTGTAAGTTTCGGGAACGCTACAAGCCAGGGCAGCCAGACCAAATATCTCGTTACTTCAACGGGTACGGTGGACGGTGTGTCTAAGACAGTAACGGCGGAGCTCGGGGTGAATATCCCGACAGCGCTGGACTTCATGTGCGCGGCGGGTAATGACGCGCGGATCGCGGCTCTTCTTGCCATATGCCCGATAACAGGTGACGTCCACGCGAACAATAACGTCTACCTGAAGGGTCCGCTGGGAGGGGTCGGGGTGACCGGAGACGTATCGGCGCGCGGACTGGTGACCGAGGGGACCACACATGATGAGTCGGACCTTCTTGATATACTTGTATGGATAAATGGTGACAATAATGATGCCGCTGAAGTGTCCGAGGGGGACAGTGCTCCTATCGTTACGTTCCCGGTGTTCGATTACGAGGCTTACAGGGCGGCCGCTATGGATGACGGCATATATTACGGGACTGACGACCTTGACGGGAATGGCGTGAAGGAATTCGAGGACGAGACCCTGAGCCCGAATAACGGCATAGTATTCGTGGACGGCGATGTCCGGTTCGTTGGCGACTGCACGGTGAACGGCGGGATAATTGCAGACAATATCTATATCGGTAAGAGGGTGAAGATCCTCTTTTTCTATGTTACATCACCGGGGGAGGTCGAACAGTATTCTACTGAAGACAATCGTAATGTGTTCATTGCCAGGAACGGTGATATACAGATAAGAGGCAAACTGGATACGGAAGAAGCTCTTGTATATGCCTCCCGGGACATAGTTTCCCTTGATGCTTTCGATATAATCGATGTCAATGGCGCTCTTGTCGCGGGAAGGGATATATATATGTGGTCGGTCATAGCGTACATTTCATATAATTATGTGTCGGTCTCACCGATGAATATGGAGAACCAGGTCTATATCGCCAGCTGGAACACATAAAACCCTTTGATAATTAAACTTGACAAGAATTCACCTATTTGATAATATGGTAAAACATTTGTATACGAAGGCGTAATTGGCTTGCTGTAAGCTTATATTATTAAAACAGTTACGGAATTGCAGGAGAAGAACATGTACGCTATAATGAGTATTAACGGGGATCAGGTCAAAGTTGAGAAAGATACGAAGTTCACGGTGAACAGGTTAAAGGACCTGTCCTCAAAGACGTTGAAGGTGGAAGAGGTGCTTTTTGCCAAGAAGGGGAACAGCTATCTCGTGGGTGATCCGACCATAAAGGGCGCTTATGTTGAATGCGAAGTGCTCAGGGAGACCCGCGGGAAGAAAGTCATCGCTTATAAGTACCGCGACAGGAAGAGTTCACAGTCCATCAAAGGACACCGTCAGGACCTTACGGAGCTAAAGGTCGTGAATATCGAGCTTGGCGAGAGCGCGAAAAAATCCGGCGAAGAAAAGAAAGCCGAAGAATAACATATAACGGGAGAAAGTCATGGCACATAAAAAAGGACAAGGTTCATCGCGCAACGGACGCGATTCAAATTCACAGAGACTGGGTGTAAAAAAATACGGCGGGCAGGCTGTCCTGGCAGGTAACATACTGGTCAGGCAGAGAGGGACCCATTATAAACCCGGGCTTAACGTAGCTAAGGGTAAGGATGATACATTGTTCGCGAAATGCGAAGGAGTGGTGTCCTATACCGGTAAGCGCGTCGTGAACGTCATGCCAAAATAAAATGCTTATCGATCACGCCAAGATCTATGTCTCCGGGGGGCGTGGCGGGAACGGATGCCAAAGCCTCTATAAGGACAAGTACCAGAGAAAAGGCACCCCCGACGGCGGTGACGGCGGTGACGGCGGTAACGTAGTGGTCGAAAGCGATCCTAACCTCAATACACTTCTGGATTTCAGGTATAATCAGCATCATAACGCGGGGAACGGCAAACACGGTGGCTCTAACACTAAGATCGGGAAACGCGGTCAGGACCGTGTGCTCAAAGTGCCTCCGGGTACGATCATCATAGACGCGTCAAATGGTCTTGTGATGAGGGATCTTGTATCAGTCGGAGAAAGTGTCATTGTGGCTAAGGGTGGCTCTGGCGGCAGGGGTAACGCGAGGAAATGCGAGGCCACTCCCGGCGAGCCCGGCGAGGAAAAAACCATTATTTTCGAGCTTAAACTTGTCGCGGATGTGGGCATAATTGGGTTCCCTAACGCGGGGAAGTCCACGTTGGTGTCGAGAATATCCAGGGCCAGGTCCAAGATAGCCCCTTATCCGTTCACGACAAAAGATCCCCATCTGGGTGTGGTAAGCCTTTATGAGGATACTTTTGTGGTGGCCGATATGCCCGGGCTCATTGAAGGAGCGCATCAGGGTAAAGGACTGGGGGACAGGTTCCTAAGGCATATCGAGCGTACGCGGGTCCTGGTCCATCTGGTCGATATGCAGCCGGTGGATGGCAGTGATCCCCTGGAGAATTTTAAAAAACTGGAGCAAGAACTCAAGGCCTATGACGAAGACGTATTCAATAAACCAAGGGTCATAGCGGGGAGTAAAATGGACCTGCCAGGGGCCGATAAGGAACTGGAAAGGTTCTCAAAAGAGGTGGGGGATAAAGTATTCCCTGTCTCCGCGGTAAGCGGATACGGGGTAAAGGACCTTCTGGACGAGATATATCATAAAGTGAAAGCGTTCAGGTGAAAGATATGAAAAGAATAACCGTCAAGATAGGGACACGGGTCCTCACGGATAAGGATAACCGTATCGACAGGAAGGTGCTTCGGCTCCTGGTGGGGCAGATATCGGACCTTGTGGACGGGGGGCTTGAGGTCATAGTTGTGTCATCCGGCGCCATCGGGGCCGGGCTCGGCCTCCTGAACATACAGAAAAAGGGCAGATCACTTTCCGATCTTCAGGCCATAGCCAGTGTCGGGCAGAACCACCTGATGGATATTTATAATGAATACCTGGCTAAACGCGGGTATGTGGCCGGGCAGATACTCCTGACGCAGGATGATTTCAACGACAGACGGCGATTCCTCAACATAAGATATACCATTAATTCCCTGCTTGAGTTCAAGGCCGTACCTATAATAAACGAGAATGATACTGTCTCCACTGAAGAGATAAAGTTCGGTGACAACGACAGATTGTCGAGCCTGGTGGCGGATATATCGGATTCGGATATGCTGGTGATACTCACGGATGTGGAAGGCCTCATGGACGCCAGCGGTTGTGTGATAGGTGAGGTCGACATGGTAAGCGAGGACATAAAGAAACTGTGCAGGGGAAAAGGATGCGAGGTGAGCACGGGCGGGATGATCTCCAAGCTTGAATCCATGGCAAAGGTCTCTAAGGCAGGGATACCCGGTGTTATCGCCCGTGGCAGGAGAGAGAACGTTCTTTTGGACATTCGCGACGGTAAGCATGTGGGGACGCGTTTCAATCCCAGCGAGAGGCCTATAAAGGCGCGTAAGAGATGGATAGCCTTCAGCAAGAGGTCAAAAGGCGCTATTGTGGTCGATGACGGGGCCAGGAAGGCATTGGTCGAAAAGCATAAAAGCCTTCTTCCCGGTGGGGTTAAAGGCGTACGCGGTGTTTTTTCCGACGGGGACGTGGTGGACATAGTCGATGCCGACGGGAAGGTGTTGGCAAGGGGAGTATCGAACTATACTTCGGCGGAAACAGATAAGATAAAAGGCAAAAGGACAGATTGCATAGAAAGAGAACTTGGGTATAAGGATTATGACGAGGTCGTCCATCGGGATAATCTCGTCGTTATGGGGGAATAAAGAGCCTTACGCGGGGCGAAGGAGCCGCAATGAACAGGGATATGATGAATGAAATGACCGAAAAGGCCAGGAAGGCTTCTTATTCGCTTGCAGTGATGTCCCGCGAGCGTAAGGACGCGGTTTTACGTTCCATGGCGGATGGGATAGAGAGATCCGCCGCGGATATAAAGAAAGCCAACGCGATCGATGTAGCGGCGGCACGGGAGAAAGGGCGAACAGGCGCGTTCGTCGACAGGCTGGAACTGAACGATAAGAGGATAAGCGGCATGTGTTCCATGTTAAGGGAAGTCGCCGCGCTTGAGGACCCGGTCGGGAAGGTGATCGGAACGACCACTCGCCCTAACGGCCTCGTGATAGAGAAAGTAAGGGTGCCTATCGGGGTTATCGGTATCATCTATGAGTCGAGGCCGAACGTAACGGCGGATTGTGTCTCGTTATGCATGAAATCCGGCAATGCCGTTATACTGCGCGGCGGATCCGACGCCATAAACTCGAATAAGGCTATTTACGACGCGATGAGACGGGGCGCGGTGTCCGCGGGGATGGACGAAGGCGCCTTTGCGCTCGTCGAGGACACTTCCAGGGATATGGTCGACAGTATGCTCGGTGCGGCCGGAAAGATTGACCTTATAATGCCCAGAGGGGGAGAAGCCCTTATCCGGGAGGTAACGGAGAAGAGTCGTGTGCCCGTGATAAAGCATTATAAGGGTATATGCCATGTTTATGTAGATAAGGACGCTAACACAGATATGGCCGAGAACATATGTTTCAACGCCAAGGTGCAGAGGCCCGGTGTCTGTAACGCGATGGAGACCATGCTGGTGCATAAAGATATCGCGGATGCTTTCCTGCCGGGGATGCTGGCGAAATTCGCTGGCGCAGGCGTAAAAATAAAGGGATGCGTGAGGACAAAAAAATACGCTAACATACCCGTTGGAACGGTCACTGACGAAGATTACGCCACGGAGTGGCTGGACCTCGTGCTTAATGTGAAGATAGTGGATTCACTGGACGAGGCGGTCGGGCATATCGCGCGTTTCGGCTCAGGCCATTCCGACGCTATAGTAACGGAAAACGCGCGCGCGGCTGAGGATTTCCTGAGACGGGTCGATTCTTCCGCTGTTTACGTGAACGCTTCTACGCGGTTCACCGATGGAGGCGAGTTCGGCAAGGGCGCCGAGATCGGGATATCGACGGACAGGCTGCATGCCCGTGGCCCCATGGGATTGGAAGAACTGACCACGTATAAGTACGTGGTACGCGGTACGGGCCAGATAAGAGAATAACTACGCTCAATTTCAAGGGGTGCCATGCCAAGGATAGGGCTCTTCGGAGGAACGTTCAATCCAGTACACACGGGACATCTTGTACTTGCCCAGGAATGCTGGCACGCCCTGAATCTGGACAAGGTGGTATTCATCCCTTCCTATATTCCTCCCCACAAGGATGTGCAGGGGGACGTATCTCCGGCGGACAGGCTTAATATGGTGCGTCTCGCGCTTGAGGGTGATGACAGGTTCGAGATATCGACTTATGAAATGGACAAGGGCGGGGTATCCTTTTCCATAGATACAGTGCGTCATTTCAGGGAAGTATATGGTGATAGCGCCGGACTTTTCTTTATCGCGGGGGCGGATGCCGCTTCAGGACTGGGGACATGGAAAGATCCCGATACGCTTTTGGACCTGGTCGATTTTGTGGTCGTATCCAGGCCAGGTAGCCCGGAAATAACTGGTTATGAGGGCAGGATAACGCGAGTGGATATGCCGGGTATAGATATTTCCTCGAGCATGTTAAGGGAAAGGATACGGGTACGTGAGCCCATCGATCATATGATGCCGGTCAATGTGGTGAAATATATACGGAATAAGGGCCTGTACCGGGATTAAGAGTGTCATATTCACTTGACAAATGGTCCCTCTATGATAAACTTATCCAGTAACGTTGAAAGCATCAAAATTTAGGAGGTTTTCACATGGCTGAAGCGTATTGCGTTAAATGTAAATCCAAGAAGGAAATGAAGGATGCTAAGGAAGTGACCATGAAGAATGGCAGGAAAGCCATGAAAGGTTGCTGTCCCGAATGTGGCACCGGTATGTACCGGATAATGGGGAAAAAGTAGCATCTATTTATAATAGAGCATATCTCGTTGAGCCTGTTCAAAGGAAGCATCACGGGTCAATATACGTGGGTAAAGAGATAACATCGCAGGAAAAAGCTAAGCTGATCGCGGGGATCGCGGCTGACAAAAAAGGGGAAGATATCGTCCTGATGGACATGAGTTCATCGTCGACGATATCTGACTGGTTCGTGTTGGTCTCCGCCGGTTCTTCCAGGCAGCTGGATGCCATCTCCAAGGCCGTACAAAAGGACCTGTCCAAAAAGTTCAAGATATCCCCGTTAAAAGTTGAAGGCAGGAACAATCCTTCCTGGGTCCTTGTCGATTACGGTGATGTTATATTGCATGTTTTCCATAAGGATATCAGGGATTTTTACGGTCTTGAACGTTTATGGTCAGATGCTCCCCGGGGATCTTACTGAACATGTTTACACCTGAACTTACCGAAAAATTGACGAAGGTCATATTAGAGGCGGCAAAGACCGTTTTCGCGGAAAAGTGTTCGCCGGAGGGGACCATTTTTCCTGAAGGTACGCCTGTTATCCTACAACCTCCCCGCGATCCCTCGAACGGGAATATCACGACCAATATTGCTATGAGGCTGGCTTCCATCTGCAGGATACCTCCTGCGGATTTCGCTTCCGCTATGGTGTCCCATATCCGCGGAAAATTAGCCGAGATACCCTCGGTAGGGCGGGTCGAGGTGAAGGGCGGGTTCTTGAACTTTTTCTTTGAGGATGATTTCTTCTGTGACCTCCTGGAAAAGATATACGCCCAGAAGGACGTGTTCGGCCGTTCGGAAGACGGGAAGGGGCAGCATATCAACCTCGAGTTCGTTAGTGCCAATCCTACTGGTCCGCTCACTATAGCCCATGGCCGCCAGGCGGCTATAGGGGATACCCTTTCGCGTATATTGCGTTTTTCCGGTTATAAGGTCACGAACGAATATTACCTCAATGATGTAGGCCGGCAGATAAGAATGCTGGGCGAATCGCTTTTCGTGCGCTATCGTAACCTTACGGGGGAGAAAGACGCCATGCCCGATGACGGGTACATGGGCGAGTATATGATCGATATCGCGCGAAAGGTCTTGGAGGAGAAAGGACCTTCGCTGAAGGCGCGTACGCCGGAGACCGAAGAGTTCTTCAGGAAATATGCGGTTGGCCACATAATGGACCTGATATACAAGGACCTGGATGATTTCGGGGTGGAGTTCGATGTGTGGAAACCGCAATCAGATATCGAGCATGGCGACGAGGTCCGCAAGGCCCTGGACCTGTTGCGGGCTAATGGATATATATATGACCAGGATGGAGCGGTTTGGTTCGCCTCTACAAGGTTCGGGGATGACAAGGACAGGGTGGTGGTCAAAAGTGACGGGTCATATACATATCTTGCTCCCGATATCGCTTATCACCTGGATAAATACAGCCGGGGATTCACTCGGCTCATAGATCTTCTTGGTCCGGACCACCATGGTTATATCAAGCGCATGAAAGCGGCCGTACAGGCTATGGGGCAGGACGCGTCCTCTCTTGATATAATGATAGTTCAGCTGGTAACGCTTCTTAACGCCGGGGAAAAACTTTCGATGTCCACGCGAAAAGGCGAGTTCGTCAGCCTCCGGGAGATAATCGATGAGATCGGCAAAGACGTGGCCAGGTTCTTTTTCCTGTCACGCAGGCTGGACAGCCACCTTGATTTCGACCTTGAGCTGGCCAAGAAGGAATCGTCGGATAATCCGGTCTATTATATACAATACGCGCATGCCAGGATATGCAGCATAAAGGCTTTCGGCAGCGACGCTTTGGATAAAGCCTCTCCCGGGGGAAGGGATCTTTCCTTGTTGTCGACGGGGCAGGAAAAGGACCTTATGCGTAAATTGGGAGAGTTCCCGCTGGCGGTGAGCGCGGCGGCGAGCGCGCTTGAACCTAATCGTTTAGTGGTCTATCTTAGTGAGCTTGCCAGGGCATTCCACTCCTTTTATACTGAATGCAGGGTGGTGTCCGATGACGCGGCTCTTTCCGGGGCAAGGCTTTTTCTGGTTGAGTGTGTTCGCATAGTGCTCGCCAATGGCCTGAACCTTCTTAATATCACGCTGCCGGAAAAAATGTGACGGAAGCTGGTATCCGTTTTAACTTCCTGTGAGACCCATATGTTCGAATCGCTTAAGCTCTATACGGGGGAGGACGTCCAGGTCGAAGAACTCCTCGCCACATTGCAAAAGTTCGGATATGACCGGCGGCGGCATGTAGGCGCTACGGGTGATTATAGCCTTGTCGGGGAGACGCTTGTGGTGTTCCCTGTCACCTTTGAGTATCCCGTACGTATCGATATCCCCGATGGCCGGGTGAAAAGTATCAAGAGCGTTGATACCCAGTCCTTCCGCACTATAGACGAACATAAAGGCGTGATAATCCTCCCGTTGAATATTCTGCGAAGAAAGAGCCTGTCAAAAAAACCTTCCGGATATGACCAGCAACCCATTGATTCTTTTGTCGACATAGAGCCGGGAGATCTTGTAGTACATGTCGACTACGGGATCGGACGGTATAAAGGTATCAGCCATCTGCGCAAGGATGACCGGGTCGCCGACTGTCTTGTCCTCGAGTATGCCGAGGGCGATGTGTTATATGTGCCGTATGAAGACCTTGATAAGGTGCAGAGGTACATAGCGTTCCATAAAGGCGCTCCGAAGATGAACCGTCTTCGCGGTAAAAGGTGGCAAGCCGCTAAGATAAATGCCGCGAAAGGTGCCGCTAGGGTCGCGCAGGACCTTCTGGAGATACAGGCCAAGAGGGAAAGTTCCGTAGGTTTCAGGTTTGCCGAGGATTCCGACTGGCAGAAAGAGATAGAGGCCGCTTTCCCTTACAAGGAGACCCCGGACCAGGAAAAAGCCGCTATCGAGGTAAAAGCCGATATGGAAAGGCCGCGTCCCATGGATCGTCTTCTCTGCGGGGATGTCGGTTACGGCAAGACGGAGGTGGCCCTCAGGGCGGTCTTCAAGGCCGTTATGTCCGGGAAACAGGTCGCGGTGCTTGTCCCGACCACTATCTTGGCGGAACAACATACCGCTACGTTCACCGAACGTTTCCACGGGTATCCAGTAAAGATAGAGATGCTGAACAGGTTCCGTACTGACTCAGAGCAGGCGGAAGTGACCAGGGGATTAGAGGCGGGGAAGATAGACGTGGTGGTGGGGACACATAGACTGCTCTCGGAGGACATTAAGTTCAAGGACCTGGGGCTTCTTGTGATCGATGAAGAACAACGCTTCGGGGTGAAGCACAAGGAAAAGATCAAGAAGTTGAAGACGGACCTTGATATACTTACATTGACCGCTACGCCGATACCGCGGACACTGTATCTGGCGCTCATGGGGGGCAAGGACATCTCTATGATAGAGACGCCCCCACTGGAAAGGTCCCCTATTGAAACGGAGATCATCGATCGGGACCACGGCAAGATAAGAGAAGCTATTGAATATGAATTGAAAAGGGGCGGACAGGTTTATTTCGTTCATAACAGGGTGGAGACCATTGACGGAGTGGCTAAGGAGGTAGCCGGCCTTGTTCCCGATGCTAAGATGATGGTCGGGCACGGACAGATGAGTCCCCGGATGCTTGAGAGTACAATGCTTAAGTTCATGCGGGGTGATGTTAATGTCCTGGTCTGTACCACGATAATAGGGTCCGGGATAGACATTCCCAACGCCAACACCATGATAATCGACCACGCGGATAAATTCGGCCTGGCGGACCTGTACCAACTGCGTGGCAGGATAGGCCGGTTTGACAGGAGAGCGTACGCGTACCTGATCGTTCGGGACAGGGACATCCTGACATCCGAGGTCCAGGCCAGGTTGAGCGCGATAAAAAAATATAAAAAACTAGGTTCGGGATTCAAAATAGCCATGCGGGACCTCGAGATGAGAGGCGCGGGGAACATCCTGGGCCTGGAACAAAGCGGGTTTATCGACCAGGTGGGGTTCGATCTTTATTGTCGTCTTTTACGGGCTGAGATCGACAAGGCCGGGGCAAAAAAATAAGGAATTCCCGGGTTCTGTCTGAAATTACTTGCTGACGACTTTTTCTTCTGGTACCATATACTAGTACCACATATACGTAATAATACTTATTTATAATATTAAAGGAAAGCAACATGTTGAACAGACGATGGTCTAATGTCTTATATCTGTTCATGACCGCGTTTTTGTCTCTTTTGGTCTTTGGGTGCGGACAGTCCGACCCGGGGGAGAAGATAATCGCGTCGGTCGGCAGGGATAAGATCACTTTGAATGATTTCAATGAGCGTATTTCCAATCTTCCGAGGAGATACATGGATGTGGTCGAAAAGCGGAAAGGGGAATACCTTGATGAAGTGGTGAACGATACCTTGCTTTATCAAGAGGCCATACGCAGGAACATACACAAGGACAGGGAGGTCCAGGGCGTCATCCAGGAGGCTACTAAAAAGATATTGATAGCCAAGCTCATAAAGGAAGATATCGAGGATAAGGTCGATGTCTCTGAGGACGACATAATGGTTTTTTATGAGGATAACAGGGAGAAGTATAAGACCCCGGAGATATTAAGGGTGTCGCATATTCTTGTCCCGACCAGGGAAGAGGCGGACAGTATACTGGCAGAGCTGCGGAGTGGTGAGGATTTTGAGGCAATAGCAAGAGCCAGATCGATCGATCCTACCGCGCAGAAAGGCGGGGATATCGGGTATTTCCCCAAGGGGCAGCTGATGCCGGAGTTCGAAAAAGGGTGTGAAGGTCTCCAGCCGGGCGAGATAAGCGAGGTGACGAAGACCCGACTGGGATACCACATAATCAAGCTGACCGACAGGAAAGAACCGGAGTATCGGGAGGTCGATGATGTCAGGCAGGATATCGTGATGAGACTGCGTAAGGCGAAGATGCAGCAGATGTTCAATGACCTTATAGCGGGATTAAGAGAGAATACGAATGTACAGATCGATAAAAGTGTTTTAAACGCCGGAGACAAGGAAAAAGCGGGTAGCATCAATTAAAGCAGGAGGATCGATGAGGACTATTATTGTCGGGTTATCATGTGTGGCATTGTTGTTGTGTGGGTCGGTTCTGGAGCCTGTCTCTGCGACGGCCGAAGTGGTGGACAAGGTGATCGTTGTTGTCAATGACGAGGTGGTCACCCAGAGGGAGTTTGATCGTCTTTTTGGTCCGATCAAGGAGGGGTTCGAGAAGAATCTTGCGGGTGAGGATCTCGAAGAACAGCTGGATATAGCACGCAAGGGGATACTTGAGCAGCTTATCAACGCCAAGCTCACGATAAGCCTGGCCAAAAAAAAGAATATAACCATTGATGAAGCCAAGCTGAAAGAGCGGGTCGATAAAATAAAGTCATATTATCCTTCGGAAGAAGAATTCCTTTACGCCCTGAACGACAGGGGGACCAACCTGAGCGAGTTCGAGAAAGAGATCAGGGAGCAGATGCTTGCCCAGGAACTCGTGGAACAGGAAGTGGCCTCAAAAATAACCATAACGCCTTCGGAGATAAGCGATCTGTATGAGAAGAACAAGGAAAAAATGGTGACGCCGCCGCGTATCAAACTTAGGGGAATAATGATACGTAAGGCGGAGGATAGGACGCCTGAAGAAAGTCAAAAGATGATCCGGGAAATACAGGAGGAGCTCAAGAAGGGGGCTGATTTCAGCGAAGTGGCCAAAAAACGTTCAGAAGGTCCGTACGCTGCTGATGGCGGCGATATGGGGTATGTGGTGAAAGGCGAACTTCTTGGCGAGATAGATGGTCCTGTATTCAACCTGAAGAAGGGCGAAGTGTCGGACGTGGTGGAGACGAGCGTTGGGTACCATCTGTTCTTTGCCGAGGATGTCCAGGAGTCAAGGCCACTGGCATATGAGGAGGTCAGTGACTTTTTGAGAGAACAGCTTTTTATGAAGGATTTCCAGGAAAGCCTTGTCGAATGGCTTGAAGAAAAAAGGAAGAATGCGTATATCTCATACAAATAGGCCTCTTGTTGTCGTGACGATGGGAGACCCCGCCGGGATAGGTCCGGAGGTGATAGCGGGAGCGTTATCCGATCCGGATGTAAGGGGACTGGCGGATCTCATTGTTGTTGGCGATGCCCGGGTCATGCTGGCCGCGTTCGAGTCCAGAGGCCTGCCCCAGCCGAAGGTCCATGATAAGCAGGGATCGGGTTCCACGGTCGATCTTTCTGATGGACGGGTACTTCTTATGGATCCGGGGATACCGCTTGATAACGCGGAACCCGGGAAACCTACGCGTGAAGGCGCGCAAAAGACCCTGGATTGCCTGGACCTGGCATCGGACATCATGAAGGAAGGGAGTGGGTCGGGTGGTAGAATGGCCCTGGTCACCGCTCCTGTTAATAAAGAGATGATATCCGGAGTTAAGCCCGGGTTCATCGGTCACACGGAATATCTCAGGGACCGGCATGAAGTGGATTTTGTCACGATGGTGCTTGTCGGGGAAAAACTGCGGGTCGTGCCGGTCACGCGGCATATACCGCTCAAGGATGTGTCGCGGGAGCTGACAGGGGATCTGCTGATGAGGACATTGATGCAGGTCGTGGACGCGCGTGTCGTTATATGCGGCAGGAATGAGGCGAGGATAGGTGTTTCGGCGTTGAACCCGCATGGCGGTGAGGGTGGTAAGATCGGAAAGGAAGATATTAGTGTTATCAAGCCTACGATCGACCGGGCCCGGGCGGTCTATCCGCATATTGTCGGGCCCATCCCGGCGGATGTCATTTTCCATAAAGCGTTCAATGGCGGCCTGGATATAGTCATGGCGATGTATCATGACCAGGGGCTGGCCCCGTTCAAGATGGTGGAATTCGAAACGGGTGTCAACATGACCATTGGGCTTCCGTATGTTCGTACCAGCCCGGACCATGGGACCGCTTTTGATATAGCCGGAAAGAACATCGCTTCATCCGTTTCCTTCAAGCAGGCGATAAAATGCGCGGTCAAGGCCGTAAGGCAGGCCGTTTGACATTGCTTTTCCGGGAACCGATCCGTATCATATGAACCTAAAAGAACTCAAAAAACTATGGGAAGAAGCGGGGTTCGGGCCGCTTAAAAGTCTTGGGCAGAACTTTCTGGTCGACAACAACGTGAAAGAAAAGATAATCAGCCTATTGCCTTATTCCGGGGAGGATACGGTAGTGGAGATCGGACCCGGGTTCGGGAGCATGACATTCTCCCTCGCGAGATCATGCCGCAGGCTGGTAGCTGTTGAAAAGGATGCCAGGATATGCGGGCTTATGGCCCCCATGTTCCGGGAGGTGGGGAACATAGACCTGGTCAGCCGGGATATCCTTAAGACCGATATAGCGGAGATAGCTTCAGGAGGGAAGGTACATGTCTATGGTAACATACCTTATTACATATCTTCGCCGATCATAGAGCATCTGATCTCTAACCGTGATCATATCAAGCGGATATACCTGATGGTGCAGGAAGAATTCGCTGATCGGATAGTGGCACCACCGGGGTCCAGGACGTATGGGTCGTTGAGCTGTTTCGTGCAGTTCTATACAAAGCCCGCGAAGGTCATGAGGATAAGCCGGAATTGTTTCTCTCCCCGCCCGAAGGTGGATTCAGCTCTTCTGGAAATGGACATCCCCGCGTCCCCCCGGGTCGGGACCAAGGATGAGACAACGATGTTCTGCCTGATAAGAAAGGCCTTTTCCCAGAGAAGAAAAAAGATGATAAACCCGTTATCGGGATGGAAAGAAGCCGGGTTGAGCCGTGTGGAGTGGGAAAATATATTCCATGAATGCGGGATCGACCCGGGAAACAGAGCGGAACACCTATCTCTGGAAGAGTTTGCCCGGATCTCCGATAAGTTGGTCGATATTCGCGGGAGCATGGGACGGGAACAGGTGAATTGACAATTTAATATTATTATGATACCTTAGGGGCATTATGGATAGACCTTCAGAAAAGAATAACAAGATCACCGCGGATGACGTGCGTTATGTGGCGCAACTGGGCCGGCTGAGCCTGGACGAGAACGAGGTTTCATGCTTCCAGGGCGACCTTTCCCGTATCCTTGGATATATTGAACAGCTTAATGAAGTTGACGTGAATAACGTAAACCCTACTACACATGTCCTGCCGTCGATGAAGAACGTTTTCAGGGAAGATGAGGAAAGACCTTCCATACCTGTATCCCAGGCCTTGCAGAACGCGCCGGACAGGAAAGGTTCGTTTTTCCGTGTGCCCAGGGTCATAAAGGAATCATAGGTCACAGTATGGTAAATGCGTTCAGGGATATCTCAGGGTTCAAAGAATGGCTTTCAGCCCGCGGAGGGAAACCCGGTGAAGCGACCGGGGATATGATCGCGGGTATCGAGGCGGTTGACCGTGAAATAAGCGCTTTTATCCGGGTAGATAAGGACGCTATCATCGCTCGGGCGGAAGAGCTGGAAAGATCCGGCCCAGCCGGCGATCTATACGCCGTACCGGTGGCTATCAAGAACAATATTTGTATAAAGAACAGTCTTACCACCTGTGCTTCCAGGATACTAGAGGATTTTCGACCACCTTATAACGCGACCGTCATAGAAAAACTGCTTGCGGAAGGCGCTATCCCCGTGGCCGGCGCCAATATGGACGAATTCGCTTTCGGTTCTTCCTGTGAGACCTCCTATTTCGGTCCGACCAGGAATCCCTGGGATACCGAGCGTATCCCGGGTGGGTCCAGTGGCGGGTCCGCCGCGGCTGTCGCGGGGGGCGCGGTAGTGGCCGCTCTGGGGTCCGATACAGGCGGTTCGATCAGGCAGCCCGCGGCTATGTGCGGCGTGGTCGGGATGAAACCGACTTACGGACGGGTCTCGCGTTATGGTCTTATAGCGTTCGCGTCAAGCCTGGACCAGATAGGGCCGATAACGCGCAGCGTAAAGGATTGCGCGCTTATGCTTAGGGCGATATCGGGGTATGATCCGCTGGACTCGACCTCGGTCAATGTCGAGGTGCCGGACTATGTCAAAAGCGTGGAAAGTCCCGTGAAGGGATTGAGAATAGGCATTCCCGAGGAGTATTTCCCGGAAGGGATCGACCCGGATGTAAAAAGGCGTATCGATGAGGCCGTGGATATATTCCGTTCCATGGGCGCGGAGATCAGGGAAATAAGCCTTCCTCATACGAAGTACGCCGTTAGCTGCTACTATATAATCGCGCCGGCCGAAGCCAGCTCTAACCTGGCCAGATATGATGGAGTGCATTACGGGCATAGGACCCGTTCGGCGGAAAGCCTGGTCGATATGTATTTCAGGAGCCGCAACGAGGGGTTCGGGCCTGAGGTAAAACGCAGGGTACTTTTGGGGACGTATTCGCTGAGCAGCGGTTATTACGACGCTTATTACCTGAAGGCGCAGAAAGTAAGAACGCGGATATCCGAAGATTTCAAGAAGGCTTTTAACGAATGTGATGTGATACTTACCCCTACGGCGCCGACCACGGCTTTCAAACTTGCGGAGAAGATGGACGATCCTTTGACCATGTACTTGTCCGACATCTTTACCATACCGGCTAATCTGGCAGGCATTCCGGCTATTTCCCTGCCGTGCGGTCTGGATGGTAAGGGCCTGCCGGTGGGGCTCCAGTTAATGGCGGGAGCATTCAGGGAAGAGACGATCTTTTCCGCGGCGGGCGCTTTCGAAAAGGCGTGCGCTTTCAGTGGGATCTCATCCGGGAGGGACGATGTCGGATAGGTACGAGACCGTGATAGGGCTTGAGGTCCATGTGCAGTTGGCTACGCGTACCAAGGCCTTCTGCGGATGCAGTACGAAATTCGGCGCTGAGCCTAATTCCCAGGTATGTCCGGTATGCCTCGGGCTGCCCGGAGTGCTGCCGGTCCTGAACAAGAAAGCCTTTGAGTATGCCGTCAAAGTGGCGTTCGCGCTGGATTGTGATGTCCAGAGAACGGTGAAGTTCGACAGGAAGAATTATTATTACCCGGACCTACCGAAGAACTACCAGATAAGCCAGTACGATATGCCCGTGGCGTATAACGGCAGTATCACGCTTGAAGGAGCGGACGGAGGCCAGGTGGTGATCGGAGTGACGCGGGCACATCTGGAAGAGGACGCGGGGAAACTGATACACGGAACGGACGAGCCGTACAGCTATGTCGATCTTAACCGGACGGGCACGCCACTTCTGGAGATCGTGTCCGAACCCGACCTGCGGTCGCCGGAACAGGCATACCAGTATCTTGTCACGTTAAAACAGATCATAAAGTACCTGGATGTTTCCGACTGCAATATGGAAGAAGGTAGTCTGCGTTGCGACGCCAACATCTCTATCCGGGAAAAGGGGACTGAAAAGCTGGGCAGCAAGGTCGAAATAAAGAACCTGAACTCTTTCAAAGCCGTGAGGGACGCGCTGGCGTACGAGGAGATAAGGCAGGCTGAAGCCCTGGACGATGGCGGGAAGATCGTGCAGGAAACACGCCTTTGGGACGAGAATAAGAATATCACGGTCTCTATGAGGACCAAGGAATACGCGCAGGATTACCGTTATTTTCCCGACCCCGACCTTGTGCCTTTCGAGGTCTCCGGAGACCTCCTGGAGGAGATAAGGGCGTTCATGCCGGAGCTCCCCGCGAGCAAGAAAAAGCGGTTCGCTGAAACATATGGTTTGGTCGATCAGGATCTTGAACTGATGGTCTCCGAGCGGGACATCGCCGAGTTCTTCGAGGGTGTCGCGAGGGCGTTGGGAGATGCCAAGACCGCGTGTAACTGGATAAAGGGAGAGGTCCTGATGCATGCCAGGGAGAGGGGGACCGATGTCCCAGGATTGGGCTTGTCCCCGGTTATGCTGGCTTCCATAATTAAAATGGAAAAAAGCGGTAAGATAAGCGGTCTGGCCGCCAAAGAGGTCCTGAAAGCGCATCTTGATACGGGTAAGTCCCCCGACGATATCGTCGGGGAAAAAGGATTAGAACAGGTCTCGGACAGGTCGGAACTTGAAGCCGTGATAGACACGGTCATATCCGAGAATGAAAGATCCGTGAATGATTTCAAGAACGGCAAGGAGAACGCTTTAAGTTTTCTTGTCGGACAGACCATGAAGAAGACAAAAGGCAAGGCCAACCCCAAACTGGTCGGGGAGATGTTAAGGGAAAAGCTTTCATAGGGGCATAGCCGTTTACCCGATCCTCCAACAAGGCAGGTTTTATGAAAAAAGGCCCGGTCATACTATTCATATCCATATTTTTGTTAGCTAGCGCTCCGGCCCGGAGCGAGGAGGATGCCAGCCGAGCCCTTAACAAGGAAGAGCTTTTCCGGCAGATACAGATACTGGCTGATTCTATCACCCTTATAACAGCGGACTATGTCGAACCGGTCAAGGAGAAGGACCTTATATACGGCGCTGTGCAGGGGATGATGAACACGCTTGATGGATACAGCCAGTTCCTCGACCCCGAAAGTTTCAAGGAAATAACCGAGGAGACCAAGGGTGAGTTCGGTGGTGTTGGTATCAGCGTCGGTATCAGGGATGGGATACTTACCGTTATTTCCCCGATGGAGGATACACCGGCTTCGGCCGCGGGTATACTGGCCGGGGACAAGATAGTGAAGATCTCGGATAAGATAACCCAGGATATGCAGTTGGACGAGGCGGTGAGGCTACTCAGGGGCGAACCCGGCACTGACGTGATGTTGACCATATTGAGGGAGGATGCTCAGGACCTTATCGAGATCAAGATAACACGCGCGATAATAAAGATAGACAGCGTGAAAGACGCCGCGATCCTTGACGACGGCATTGCTTATATAAAGATCGTGGAGTTCCAGGAAAGGACAGGCAGGGACCTGGGAAAGCAGGTTAAGGACCTGATCAAAAAAGGCGCTTCATACCTTATTCTGGACCTGAGGAATAATCCGGGAGGGCTCCTGGAGGCGGCGGTGGAAGTAGCGGACCAGTTCCTGGACAAGGGCTCGCTTATTGTTTACACGGAGGGGCGTTACCCCGATAAACGTTTTGATTTTATCGCGAAAAAAGACCCGGAATTCGGGGATATAGGCCTTGTGGCCCTTGTTAACGGAGGGTCTGCCAGCGCGGCGGAAATACTCGCGGGAGCGATAAAGGACAATAAACGCGGGTTGGTCGTTGGAGTGACCACCTTTGGTAAAGGGTCCGTCCAGACGGTCATTCCCATGCAGGATGACTCCGCGCTGCGTCTTACCACTGCTGAGTATTTCACGCCTTCAGGCACCGGACTGATGGACAAAGGCATGGAACCGGATATTTATGTGGAGGCGATCAAACCCGCTGATATGGATAAATCTGTTCCGACGGATGATGACGCCGATATTTTCAGGAAGATCGATGAGGTCAAGAAACCCGTTAAGGATGAAAAGGAAGAAAAGGACGAAGCTCTGCGTGAAAGATTGGTAAAAGATAACCAGCTTGCCACGGCGGTAAATATAGTCAAAGGTTCCCGGGTTATATCGTTGTCCTCTGCCGAAAAGATCCGCCAGAAATAACACATACATATACGCGGGGACACGAAGAGGACCATTTTCAGGAGATCCCATACATGTACAAACGTCTTATGCTCTTTGCCCTCGTAACGGTAGCGCTGTTATCCTTTATCATGGTACTGGTATACTTGTTCTCTGGGCGTGTGGGAGGGGGGAAACCGGTGAAGGTGCCGGAGCCTACGACCACCCAGCCCCGGGTACGGGCTGATGTGCCGTCCAGTAACGTTAAGGAAGAACCGCCAGCCCCGGCCATAGCCCTGGTCCTGGATGACCTTGGGTACGGGGAAAAACTGCTTCAGGAGATAGCAGCGCTGGGGATACCAGTGACTTTGGCGGTCCTGCCGGATCTCGCCTTTTCCTCAAGGGTCTGTGACTTCGCGGATGCCGAAGGATTAGATACGATATTGCATCTTCCAATGGAACCCTTTGAAGTGACCTCGGGTCTTGAGAAGAATACTATTATGACCGACATGTCCGACAGGGAGATCCTGGATATCCTGGACAATGACCTGGCTTCCGTAAAGAACGCCAAAGGCGTTTCAAACCACATGGGATCAAGGGCGACCACGGACGAGCATGTGATGGATGTTATTATGGGAGACCTGGAACGAAGGGGCCTGTTCTTCCTGGACTCGTATACCTCGGCATCTTCGGTCGTGGAGGCTTCCGCGCGCCGGATGGGAGTGCCCGCGATCAAAAGAGGGCTTTTCATCGATAACCAGCTTGACCGGGAATATATAAAAGGGCAGATGGCAAAATTGGCAGAGCTTTCACGTAAGAATGGTTATGCCGTTGGTATCGGCCATTATCGCCAGGCAACAGTGGAGGCGCTCAAAGAGGTTGTTCCGGAGATACTGGGCAGCGACGTGGTCTTTGTAAGGTTGCCCGAGCTCATCGGGCGTTTGGACGGAGAGAACGAATGATAACGCTTGGGATAGAGACATCCTGTGATGAAACGGCCGCCGCCATACTGGAGGACGGCAAAGTGCTTTCCAGCGAAGTGTCCTCCAGCGTGCATTTACATTCGCGTTATGGTGGGGTTATCCCGGAGATCGCGTCCAGGTTCCATACGGAGTTCATATGCCCGGTTTTTGAGAAAGCGCTTCATGACGCAGGGAAACGTGTGGAGGACATAGACAGGATAGCTGTAACGGAAGGGCCCGGTCTACCCGGATCCCTCCTTGTGGGACTGGCGTTCGCCAAGGCGCTGAGTTTTGCCCGGACCCTGCCTATTCTAGGGGTCAACCATCTTCACGGGCATATGGCAGCGAGTACTATACGCGATGGGGTTAAACTGCCGTTATCCGGGATAATGCCGTTCATCGGAGTGGTGGTGTCGGGCGGGCATACTAGTATTTTTGAATGCAGGGAGCTCGGCAAGTTCAGGGAGATAGGACGAACCAGGGACGACGCGGCCGGTGAGGCGTTCGACAAGGTGTCTAAGATACTTGATCTCGGGTATCCGGGTGGCCCATTGGTCGAAGAAAAAGCGCGTGGATATGACGGTGATGACCCGATCCCTTTCGCCAGACCTCTTTTAAAGGACGAGGAGAGCCTGGATTTCAGTTTTAGTGGCATAAAGACCGCGGCATTGTACTACTGGAGGGATTCTTCCCGCAGTGAAGAGGAAAAAGAAAAAGTTTGTTTTTCTTTCCAGAATGCTATAATAGATACGTTGGTCGAAAAAGTGTACCGCGCGACCAGATTGACCGGGATAAAGAGGGTGGCGGTCGGCGGCGGGGTAGTGAACAATACATTGTTCAGGCAGAGGATGACGGAAAGACGAGAGAAGGAAGATGTAGAGTTATATCTTCCTGAGAAGAGGTATTGCTCCGATAACGCGGTCATGATAGCCGCCTACGCCGAAGAACTGTTCGATGCGGGCGTGAGATCAGACCTGACTCTGAACGCGAAACCTTTGGGGTGATCATGGACACTATGACGATATTGGTGAGGTTGTTGCTTTCCGCTTTCCTGGGCGGGCTTATTGGGCTTGAGAGAGAGATGCATGGATGCGCGGCAGGATTGAGGACCCACATACTGGTGGGCATGGGATCGTCACTTTTCGTGCTAAGCTCTATTTTTATGGTCACCACAGGCGGGTTCTCCTCGTCTGTAGACCCGACACGTATAGCGGCCCAGGTCGTTACTGGTATCGGGTTCCTGGGAGCCGGGTCTATTGTTCGTTATGGAGCCGCCATACGCGGGCTTACTACCGCGGCGAGCATATGGGCTGTCGCGGCGATGGGTGTGGCGGTAGGGGTAGGGATGTATCCTGCCGCGGTCTTTACGGCCATTGTATCCTTATCAATACTTTTTCTTTCACGTTTTGAAGAAAGGCTGGCCCTCAGGAAACACGGCAGCATGATAAGGGTCACCGTGAAGGGGGATCCCATTACCCTGAAAGGCGACGTAAAACGCATTATTGACGCGCACGGCGGAAGGATAAAAAGCATAAACTCAGAAAGGTCGGAGGACAGGGATACGACGGAGATGCTTTTTGAGCTTATACACCTTCCCAGGACATCACGGGAAGATATCAAGATAGACATCGCGGCATTACCTGATGTCGAGAATGTGATATGGCACGCTTAGCCATTAACCTAACGCAAGGAGGGAATAATGAGAAAAAAACTTCCGGAAAAACAGAACGCTGAGGAGAAATTCCTGGATGTGAGCGCCAGCATGCAGGGGACATTGCGGTTCGACGACCCCGTTAACCTCAGGATAAACGGTAAGTTCGAGGGAACGCTGGATACAAAGGGACAGCTTATGGTGGGGAACAGGGCGTCTATAGACGCAAATATAACCGGTGAGAGCATTTCCATAGCCGGAAAGGTCACGGGGAACATAAAAGCCGTTAAGGGTCTTAAACTGGAATCCACGGCTCATCTTACCGGGGAGATCGAAACACCCAGTCTTTCCGTTTCCGAAGGCGCCGTGATAAATGGTAACATCCGTATGACCGGCGGCAACTTGTCCGACAACCAGAACCGGGGCGACTGGATGACCGTAGACCAGCTGGCCAAATATCTTGAAGTTGATGGTAACAAGATATACGAATGGGCCAATAAATCCCTTCTGCCGGGAACAAAGGAAGGCGGAGAGTGGATATTCGAAAGGTCGAAGGTCGACCAGTGGATAGCTGAGGGGAAAGTAAAGGCGTGATATGTCCAAGAAATTATTTACGCTAGAAGAATTGTCCCAGTATCTAGGCATAAGGGAAAGCAAGATCTCGGAACTTGTGGATAAGGGCGTTATCTCCGGCTATAAACTGGCCGGAGAGTACCTGCGGTTCCGCAGGGAACAGATAGACGCTATAAGGTCCGAGATCGAGGCCAGGGTGACGGCCGAAGACAAGATGGTGGTTGAAAAGCAGGATGCCGTACGTGGGAAAGAAAAACTCGTTCTCGCCAGGGACAGGGAAGACAGATCTATCGGGACAACGCGGGAACGGCTAGCGGATTTCTTCTACTTCAACGATTTCTATATATTTTGCGGGATATTGATCGCGGCGCTTGTGTTGGTCATATTCAGGGGGTGATGGCGCCTTTAATGCCGTTCCCTGGAATACCAAAGTATGCCTTGACAGTTCCTGGTGATATATAATATAATAAGCGCGTGCGAAACTCGCCAAAATAAGTTTCCTTTATAAATTGTTTTCCCATAATTATAATTAGGTTAGCGGACTGACAGGGAGATTTGGCTATTAACACTATTAAACCACGCCTCGGTAAGATCCAACCTTGAAACAATTAACTTTCTTGTTGAAACATGAATGAAAAAAGCGATAAAATTTTCCTGATAGATGGACATGCCATTTGCTATAGGGCTTATTACGCCATAAAGGACCTCAGGACGTCTAAGGGGGTTCCCACTAACGCCGTGTATGGGTTCCTGACATTTTTCCGGAAGCTGGTCAAGGAACATTCACCCGATATGGTAGCTGTGGTATTCGACGCGGGTGGCCCGACCGAACGACATGGGAAGTTCAAGGACTATAAGGCGAACCGAAAGCCTATGCCGGATGAGATGGCTTTGCAACTTCCGCTGATAAAAGAACTTTTAGAGGCGATGAAGATACCGGTCATGGAAAAAAGGGGATTTGAGGCGGATGATATTATAGCAACAGCGGCGCTTAGGGCTCGGGCAGAGGGCATAGATGTGTGTATTGTCACGAGCGATAAGGACGCCCTTCAGCTCGTGGATGCCGGTATAAAAGTGCTTAGTCCATCGCCTTTCGGGGAGAAATTGTACGACGAAAAAGAAGTATTGAAGAAATACGGGATCCCACCCGTTTCCATGACCGAATACATGGCTTTGGCCGGTGACGCAAGTGATAATATCCCCGGAGTAAAAGGCATAGGACAGGTCACGGCCGGCAAATTGATATCCGAATACAGGGACATAGATTCTCTTTACGGTAGCCTGGACCATGTTTCCTCGGCGGTCAGGAAGAAACTGGAGGAGGGAAAGGAAGACGCGTTCCTCAGCCGGGAACTTGCCGTGCTTAATAAGGATGTCCCCCTGGATATGGACATAAAGGCCTTTAAACTGGGCGAGCCGGATAGGGATAAGCTTTCCGGATTGTTGAGAGAGCTGGAATTCACGAAGCTTCTTATGGAAATGACCCCGGTCAGGGAGGTGTCGGGTGCATACAAAAAGGTAAGTACACGTGACGCCGCCCGCGAAATGGTAGAAGATATAAGGAAAAAGGGGGTGGTCTCGGTACGATTTAAGACCACAGCCGATGGGATCATAGCGGCTTTTTCCGTGGAGAAAGGCAAAGGTTATCATCTTTCTTTCAGCGGGGAGTTCATGGCTATAATTAGAGAGGTCCTGTCAGATCCCCTGATCCGCAAGGTGGGATATAACGTGAAGTCGGACCT